>VRUH01000015.1 GCA_019456185.1 Candidatus Glassbacteria bacterium
GTTCCCATACCTCGGCGCGAAGGCCGGAGCTTTACGGCGAGCTGGCCGAGGGCAGCTCTACAACCACCAAGCAGAAACGCGACGAGATCAGGAAGAAGCTGGGAGTGAAGCTGGATTGAGTTGATTGGAAGGGATCCGAAATAAAAAGGGACGGCGGCTGCCGTCCCTTTCTGCTGTCGTGAACAGACTGGAAGCTGTTTCATAACTGGATTTAATTTCAAACTTTCGCCCATTGGCAGGCAATCCCCAAAAACACAACCCCCTGTTTCCCCCTTTTCTAAGGGGGACTAAAACCGTATAACCCCATCCAACGTGCGAAAAAACCGGAGACCGGACAATTCCCCCTTAGCAAAGGGGGTGCCTGCGAAGCAGGCGGGGGTTGTTCCGTTTTAAGGTTATGAAACAACTTAAACTTACTTCTTCCACCCGCCGTGCTTCTTGTAGTACGTGTACTCGTGCCCTCCCCCGGCGACAATCGTGTGCCACTTGCTGTCGTTATAGCGCGGCCCATCCGATTTGTAGCGCCGGTGCATGAACTCCATCGCATCCCGGGCCGCTTTCAGGCAGCGGCTCCTGATCGCCGGGTCGTCCGAGTACTTGTGGCCGTACATCACCACGTCCACCACGCGGTAAGTCCACGGCCCCAGCTCCCCGCTCTTCTCGCCGTTGGGTTTCCAGCTCGACCAGAACCCGTGCTCCGGTCCGGCGGCCATGTGGCGGCTGACGAAATCGGCGTATCGTTCCAGATACTTGCGGCCTTTGGCGTAGGGCTTGCCGGTTTTCTGCTCCATCACGCCGGTCCAGCGGCCGACCGCGTTGATACAGATCGCCGGCTGCCAGTAGCCGCCCACGTTCCGGTCCGGGTTGGCCGCGCGGCCTTCCTCGCTCATGTACCACTGTTTTTCCGGTGTGGTCGATTCGAGGATTTTCTCGGCGGCGGCCACGTATTTCCCGTCCCAACTCAGCAGGTAGGCGTCGGTTAGTATCTGCAGGTTGTTACCGGCGTCGCGGCTGGTCCTGTCGATCTGGGCGAACACGTCGCTGCTGACCTTGAAATAGACGTTCCCGGCGATCTCCAGCGCGCTTTCCAGCATCGTGCGGTTGCCGGTCAGGTAGTAGAGCGCCATCATCCCCCGGTTGTTGTAGTGGCCGCTCTCCGGACTCTGTCCCTGTCCCCAGGGCCAGGTGCGGGTTCCCCACCAGACCAGGCGGGGGCTGCCGCGGTGGCTGGCGTTGGCCACCTCGACCCCGTGGCTGGTGTGGGCGAATTTTCCTCCGTTGAACGCTCCGCCCGCGGCACTGTCCCCGTCCGTGTGATACAGGTCGATATCGGCCTCGTGCCACAGCGCCGGTTCCGCCATCCGCCACCAGTCGGTCCCCAGCTCCGGGCGAGTGTCTGTTGTACGCAGGCCGTGAAGCAGCATCCCGTAGCCGTGATCGTACTCGTGGTTGTAATGCGAGGCGGCCTGACGGCCCGTGTGCGGCCCGCCGGTCTCATCGTACTCGTTGCGCGCCGGGGTGTCGCCCCAGTTGCGCCAGCCGTACTCGTCGTGGATATCGATGTCGGTGGGGATATTGCGCGGAGTGCCGCTGATCCCGCCCTGCATCAGGTTTTCGTAGGTGGGGAAGCTGCGGCTGTCGTAAGCCGCCACGTCGTCGAAAAAACCGCTGGCCAGGTAACTCTCGGCCGGTGCGCGCACGATCAGCGGGTAGTGGAACGCACCCATCACGGTAGCCACCCGGTTTTCGGCCACGCTCGATCCCTGGGGGCCGGTGTGGAAGAAGAACGCCAGCTCATGGGTCTTGATCTCGCCGCCCTGCAACTCGTGGCTGTCGGGCCACTCGTCGGGGAACAGGCCCACCCGCACGGTGCCGTCGGGTGCGGCGGTAAGCGCCTTGGGGAAGTTCTGCCAGAACCAGCGCACGGCCACGGCCAGGCCGAACCTGCGGTCAGCCGCGTGCAGCCAGGCATCCGGCCGGTCCACCTGGTAAGGCTCCACCTCGCCGAGGAAAGTCCTCGCACCGCGGAAACGCATCGGAATTTCCAGCTTGTGGTTCATGTGAATCCGGCTGAACCAGTTCTCCCCGCCCGAGGACTCCTGGTAAATCCCTCCCGGCGCGGTGAGCACCACGCGGTCGAGGATATCCCGGCCTCCGTCGCCAACCGACAGTTGAATCGGGCCCTCGAATCCCAGGTTGGCCGACAGGGAAAAATCCTCGAAAAACACGCTGCCCGGCTGGCCCATGATCCAGTGCGCGTCATCGTTTTCATCGCGCAGGATTTTTGTCGGGTTGCGGTTGGCCAGTGTGAAAAATACGCGGACCATCCCCGTACCCGCGTAAAAATTCAGCCTGGCCGTGTAGTCCAGCTCGCTGTCCCCGTCGATATCCGCCAGCGTGCCTTTCACGGCCACTGTCGCCCGCACCGGACCGGCGGCCTCGACCTCGAATTCTGTTACCGTACCCCACTGACTGCTGTATTCACGGCCCTGGGTATCCAGCAGGCGGACCGAATTTTGCCGCTCGGCCCGGCTCACTTTCTCGCTGTCTTCGAACGACCCGCTGCCGTCGCGGTCAAGGTAGACGTCGCTGAACAGGTCGAAACCCTCGCGGTCCAAGCGGCAGCGCAACGGGCCGGTGGAAACTGTCACGCCGTCGCCGTCGCGTTCAACCTTGAGTGGAGACACGTCTGGCGGACCTGTGCCGCGGTCGGTGAGCGTGTAGCGGGCCGTGCCATCTGATGGGCAGTTCGCGACAAAATCCACCAGCAGCCATTTCACCGAACCGTCCGGCCAGCTGGCGGTTTTCTCGAACTGGGCCGTGACCGGTTTGCCGCTGCCATCGACAATCGCCAGGGCGGAGATGTCAGAGACGATGCCGCGGGGCAGGATCACACCGGTGGTGACAGGTTCGGACCGGCGCGTGAACCCGGCGTCTTCACGAGCGGTCAGGGTCAGTTCGAACGAGCGGGCCGGAACAGCAGAGGTGAACAGCAGACCCGCGAACAGCAGCGTCAGCAAACGATGGGAGTTCATCGACGATTACTCCTGTTAAAAGTATTTGTCTGGCTTTGAAAAATTCCGGCCGGAATAAATATTGTAGCAGTACCGCCGGCAGGCAACAAAATCTCCCGGGTACGCATGAGGCACGCCGGGAAAGGCATTATTGAGCAGGTGATGATAACCCTGCTATAATCCAAGCGCCATTTGTCGCCGCCACAATCCGGCGTACCACTTTAAGCGAGCACGAGCGGAAACTTTATTCCTCCCGTCAATAAATGCTGTATCGGACAAGCTATCAGTTTGGTGACAGTATTTACTCCCCGGGCACTCCTGATGTATATTTCCCGTGTGTTACACCCGTCAGCATCCGGACGCGGGATTCAGTTGACAAGTCTAAGCGCTTAATATGTAACGAGTAAGCAGGGAGGGCAGCAGACCATGCCGCGCAAGATAAAGTTCAAGGCCGAGCTCAAGCAGCTGATGGACATCATCATCCATTCCCTCTATTCCCATAAGGAAATATTCCTTCGCGAACTGATCAGCAATGCCAGCGATGCGATCGACAGTCACCGCTTCCAGGCGCTGACCGACCGCGAACTGGCCGGTACAGATGCAGACTACCGGATCGTGGTCCGGCCCGACGAGGAAGCCGGCACGCTGAGAGTGGAGGATAACGGGATCGGAATGACCCGCGAGGAGATAACTGTCAATCTCGGTACGCTCGCCCGCAGCGGCACGCGTGAGTTTCTTGCACAGCTCAAGACCGCCGACAGCAAGGACCACCCGGAACTGATCGGCCAGTTCGGAGTTGGGTTTTACAGCTCGTTCATGGTCACATCCGAGGTAACCGTGCAGTCCCTTTCAGCGCAGCCAGGCAGCGAGCCGGTGGAGTGGCGCAGCAGCGGCGATGGTGAGTTCAGCGTTGGCAAAGGAACGCGCCGGGACCACGGGACGGAAGTAGTCCTCACCATGAGCGAGGAGGGCCGGGAGTATCTCCAGCGCCGGCGGATCGAGGAGATCGTGCGCAAGTTCAGCGACTTTATCGAGCACCCGGTAATGCTGGTCATGGGCGACGGCGAAGAGACAGTGCTCAACCGACGCAAGGCGATCTGGCTCAGGCCCCAGAGCGAGGTGAGCGAGGACGAGTACGCGGAGTTCTACAAGCACCTGACCCGCGACAGCGAGGACCCGGCGCGGATAATCCATTTCGTCGCCGAGGGCCTGCTCGAATACCGGGCGATCCTGTTCGTGTCAGCGCACGTGCCGCTGGAGATGCTGTGGTCTCCTGAAAGCGCCGGGTTGCAATTGTACGTCAGGCGCGTGTTCATCACCGATGATTTCGACAAGCTGCTGCCCGGCTACCTGCGGTTCGTCCGCGGAGTGGTCGATTCCTCGGACCTGCCGCTGAATGTCAGCCGGGAGATGCTGCAACAGAACGCGATGGTCGAGAAAATCAACCGGGGCCTGACCAACAAGGTTTTAAGCTCGCTCGAAGAACTGCGGACCGAGGACCGGCAACGCTATGTCGAGTTTTTCCAGCGCTTCGGCCCGATCCTCAAGGAGGGTGTCTCCGCCGATTTCTCCAACCGCGAGAAGATTGCCGCGCTGCTGATGTACGAGTCGAGCCGGGGGGGGCCTGGCGAATATGTCTCGCTGGACGAGTATGTCGAGGCCGCCGCCGAGGGACAGCGGGAGATATATTACCTGCTCGGCGAGAACGCCGCGGAACTGGCGGCCAGCCCGTATCTAGAATCTTTGCGGGAGGCCGGGCGCGAGGTGCTGTTTTTTACCGATCCGGTCGATGAATTCGTGACCGGGCACCTGATCGAGTACAAGGGGCTGAAATTCAGGGCGGCCGACCGCGGAGAGCTTGACGGGCTGGTCGGCGAGGATGGGGAAGGGGAGCAGAAGCGCGAGGAATTCGAGGGATTTCTGGAATTCCTTGCCGATAAGTTGCCGGAAGTCGAATCCGTCCGGCTCTCATCGCGCCTGAGAGGCAGCGCGAGCTGTCTGGTGACCGGGGAGAATGCATTGGGGCCGCAGCTGGAGCGGTTGATGAGGAAACTGGGCCGGGATAGTGAGCAGATACCGTCCGGAACGCGGACCCTGGAGCTTAACCCCAAACATCCCGTGGTGGCAAAACTCCGCGAGCAGTTCGAAAGCGGCGGAAACCGCGAGCGGGTGGCCGACTGGGGCCGCCTGCTCTACGAGCAGGCCGTAATCGCCGAGGGCAGCCGCCTGCCGGACCCGGCCTCGTTCGCAGAACGGGTGAACAGGCTGCTGCTCTCTGAGCTGGAAAAGGAAACAGGCAGGAAAAAGACCTAAGTATTGTGTCCTGTAAATAATGCAGGAAAAAAAGCGGATTATAAATCCCCCTCGATCCTCCTTTACGAAAGGGGGAGGCCGCTTCCCCCCTTGCCAAAGGGGGGCCAGGGGGGATTTCAGCTTGAGTTGATCGGACCATTACCAGCCTGTCGAATTATTGCATATACTTCAGGGACATAACACTAGTTCTATTTTCTGAAAACGTTCAACACGTGGGAGATTCCGATGCGTCCAGTTCTGTTGTTAGTCACAGTGATGCTCCTGCCGTTGACGCTGGCCGCCGAGACTGTCAGGCTGGAGGTGACCGCCGATGCGATGGTGACCAGCGAACGCGGCCGCTACGGCGACAACTGGGGCGCATCGGTGAGCGTACCCGTGCGGCAGAACCAGAACTGGAGCGGTTTCGAGACCAAAGCCGTACTGATGCGATTTGACGGGAGACCACTTGAGGGGATGACACCACGGGCAGCCTGGCTGAATATCTTTCTGGCGAAGGGGGAACTTTTCGGCGTCGGTTTGAGTTCGGTGCTGGCGCGCTGGGAGGAGGGACGGGGGTTGAACGGCCAGACCGGCAGGGGCGGAGCGAGCTGGCGCTGGGCCTCGGAACCGGCGGATGAGGGCAAAACGGACCCGCCAAATTATTGGGCCTGGCCCGGCAGCGGAGTGTACAGCGTCACCTGGGCCCATCCGGACCTGATCTACTCCCACGCCGGTCCGGCTGAGCTGGAAAAGAAAACGCTTCCCGACGGCACCCTGCATATCCGTCTGCCGGTCTCGCCGGAGCTGGTGGCCGCGATGGCCGCGGGAATCTCCGACGGTCTGATCCTGACCGATGACAAGGGACAGGTGGCCGAGGGATTGAGCCTGAAGGGCCTGGGGACGCCGTATCGCTATAACCTGGCCGAGGACCTCTATCTGTTTACCCGCGAAATCCAGGACCCGGACCTGCGGCCGTTCCTCGAAGTCGAGACGGTGGCTGGCGATACCAAAAAACCGGGCGTAATCGGCAGGATAAAGGTCGATAAAATTGACCCGTTCAGCCGCCTGGTTTCGCTGTCGTTCACCGCGCCGGCCGATGACGGCGTCTCGGGTGGCGCAGTGCTGGGCTACGAAAGCAGGGTCAGTACGGCGGATAATGGTTGGGATTCAGCAGCGCCGCTGCCATTGTGGGAAATGCCCCGTCCGGTGGATTCCGGCGCAATTCAGGCTGTGCAGCTTGCCAGCCTGCGTCCCGGAACGTGGTACGTCTATATCCGCGCGCTGGACGAGGCCGGTAACCGCGGAGAGCCGGGAGTGGTCAAGGTGGAAATGCCGGATAAACCGGCAACTGAACTGACTGCTCCATCGAAAGAACCCGCGGAGATCGTGACCTCGGAAGTGTCGTTCGGTAACGTCCTCCGGCTGTGGGCCTGCCCGGACCTGACCAAGGTGGACCCGGTGGGCGGCGGAGTGCTCACCGACGACGCCAACTACCGTCCCCCCGGCGGCGAGCGTTTCAGCAACCTTGTCTGGGATGCAGGCAAGCGGACTGTGAGCCTGCGCGCCGCCCGCGGCGAAGTGGTGGCTTTCCAGTTGATCCTGGAGCGGCTGGGCCGGAGCAAGCTCAGCCGCGTTCGGGTAGCGCTGGACGACCTGACTGGAGATGCCGGCCAGATAGCGGCCGACCCGAATTTCGAGGCGTTCCGGCTGTGGTACATGGACGTCCAGCCGCGGCCGGCGGAACTGACCGGTCCCTGGGAGCTGGTTGAGGAAAAGGATCACAGGGCCGCCTGGCACGCCGACGCCTGCCTGCCGCTGATCGAGCCGTTCCAGGAGTGGTTCGACCTGCCGAGTATGGACAACATGGGCGATTCTCAGCGTAACCAGGCTGTCTGGGTAGACATGTTCATTCCGCCGGGGACCCGGCCGGGAACGTACCGGGGAACCGTCACCGTAACGGCGGAGGAACTGGACAGCCCCGCCGGACTGGAAATTGAACTGGAGGTACTGCCCCTGGAGTTGCCGCAGAAGGTGAGCTGGACGCTGGAACTGAATGGCTACAGCTACGGGCTGCAGAGTTTGTTCGGTGACGAGATCGGCGATGACCGTGAGCGGTTCCTGCGTATCGAGCGGCGCACCTACCAGCTGGCCCGCAAGCACCGCAGTACGCTGAATATCCTGCCCTACGGCCAGTCCGGGAACGTACCGCGGGGGTCGGCTCCGGAACTGGAGGGCGAGGGCAGCGAGGTTGAAGTGGCGTCGTGGGCTGAGTGGGACAGCCGCTACGGCGACCTGCTCACCGGCAGGGCGTTCACGCCTGAGTTGGGATATCACGGACCGGGCGAGGGCGTGCCGCTGGAGCATATCTACCTGGCGTTCCACGAGAACTGGCCGCTGCCGGTCGAGAAGTACTACGGCGATTTCGCGGATATCCAAACGCGGGAGCAGTTCACCGAGTGGGCAAAAAGCTCGCGGGCGCTGGAGGAAGCGTTCAGTAAAGAGTACAGACAGGGGATCACCTCTCTGAGCCGCAGCTTTTTCGAGCATTTCAAGAGCATGGGATACACGGGGACCAATTTCCAGTTTTATTTCAACAACAAGTACTACTTCAAGTCTAATTTTTTCGGGATGCGCAACGAGGGCCGCGGCAGTTCGTTCTGGCTGCTGGACGAGCCGGTGGATTACGATGATTACGCCGCCAACAGGTTCTATATCTCGCTTGTACGCGACGGCTGGCTGCAGGCCGATACCTCGGCGGTCAAAGCCCATTTCCGCACCGATGTGAGTCAGCCGGAGATGACCCGCGGGATGTGGGACGGCTTATGCAACATCTGGAACTCCAGCGGCCTTCGCGAGTACGGCGCCACAGCCGCCTACAGGATGGCCCGGATACCGGGAGAGCTGTACTGGCATTACGGCGGCGGCCCTCCTGTGGCCGGCCGGCTCGGAGATTTCCAGAGCAGTTTCTTCACCTACTGGTCGATCGGCAGCGCCGGCGACCTGCCGTACTGGGACAGCCTGCGCGGCGAGGGCTGGTTCCAGCCCAGTGACCTGGCCGTGTTCTATCCGGGTACGGACTACGCCAGGAGCGGGAAAGACTACGACGGCCCGTTGGCCGGCATGCGACTGAAAGGGATCAGGCGAGCCCAGCAGGATGTGGAGTACCTGATGCTGCTCTCGGCCAAGGACGGCTGGAGCCGCTCGAAAGTCACCGAGGCGCTGGCCGGCTGGTCGGACGACCCGGATGCGATCATCCGCACATTTGAGGGCATGAGCGCCGAGAAGATATTCGGACTGCGGGCCGCAGTTGCTGAAGCTTTGCTGGCGGACTGACCGGTTGGTTGCGGAATGCCAAAAAAGAAGCCTGTCTGTGGCAGTGGACTGGCTCCCTTAGTTCCGGGTGGCGGGCATGGACTGTCTGCAAAACAGTACGTCTTAATTGAGCATATTGTTCAGTTCCCGCGAAACCTTGAAGACGGCTTTCTTCCTGGCAGGCACCATCACCTCTTCATTGGTTTTGGGATTGCGCGCCTTGCGGGCTTTGTGGTTTTTGACTTTAAATGTACCGAAACCGCGGATTTCCAGGTGGTTCCCGTCGGACAGGCACTCCTTTATTTCATCCAGACATTGCTCCACCACAATTTTGACATCTTTCACGGTGAATCCTGTTTTTTCGGCGATCAATTCAACGATATCAGCCTTGGTCATTGATACTGCTCCCCGGAAAAATGGTGAGTAGGTTGAAGACGGCGGCGGATCAAAGAAAAGCGGTCCATGTATCTTTATGCTCCAGATTGTTTTAGACAGTATAACCCAGCCCCGCCGGATGGTCAAGTAGTAATTTGGAGTTTTTTTCGTCTTTCTGCAACGGGTCTTGCAGGCAAGCTGGGGAGTAGGTATAAATACTGGTAACGGGAAATACACCGGGCTTGAACGGTAGTTTCTAACAAGGGGCGCGGATGAGCCAGGGACAAAAAGAGGTCAAGCAGGACTGGTGGGGCGGTTTCAACCTGGAACAGGGTGGCTCGGGCTGCTGGCGGATCGGGCCGGGGACATTCAGGATCGAACGGATGAGCCACGAATGGCGGGTCGTATACCATCGGGGCGAGGACCCGCAGGAGACGGCGCTGAGTGTGGAGATACCATCTCCGGACGGCTGTCTAGCGGGTGATGACGATGATGTGACCAGGATCGGGACGGGCGGAACACAGGACTCGATCACGGTTATGCCCGCCCTGGCGGATAAGCCGGTGGTGGTCCGTCCCGAGAAGCCGTTCTACCTGATGCCGGGTGAAGGGGTGACGATGTATGTTGCCACACCGCTGTGGTTCCAGCTCTACCGCGGTAAGTCTTCAACCAGGCTTTACGATCAGCCGGTCTACCTGCCGTCGTTGACCTGGTTTGGTCCCTCGACCACGGAGGGCGAGCTGTGCTACGCCAGCCGGGTATTCGGCAGGCTGGAGTATGAAGAAATAGTGTACTGTCCGAACCGCGCCTGTACTGCGATCCTGTTGAAAAACGAGAGTAACGACTCGGTGCTGATCGAGAGGTTCAATCTGCCCGTGCCCAATCTTTCGCTCTTCCGGAGCGAAGAGGGAAATCTCTGGACCCAGGGGGTCGCTCTCGAGATTCAGGGTGGCGTGGCCGAGTCGTCTCTCAAGCTTGGCGCATCCGTTCCCGAGCAGGTCGGGCCGGCCGGGCCGGTTGCCGACCCGCGGCGGAAAGCCGGGCAGAAAATTCTCAGTAAGGCGCTGAAATACCTGATAAATTGACCTGGGAGAGACCATGCAGGAACTGATGAATTCGATGGGAGAGTATCTGACCCAGGAGAGGATTTTCATGCTGGTGCGCGCAAGTGCGATCCTGGTGGTGGGTCTGATAATTTCCTGTCTGCTGGCCGGCGCGGCGGGCAGGATGGCCGGCAAGTATATGGGTGAGCCGCAAAAAGTGCTGTTCCGCAAGCTGGCGTTTTATACGCTGGTCTGTATCGTGGCCGCCAGCGTGCTGCGCGAGCTCGGGTTCAAACTGACTGTCCTGCTGGGCGCGGCCGGAATATTGACCGTGGCGGTCGGTTTCGCGGCCCAGACCTCGGCGTCCAATGTTATCAGCGGCCTGTTTCTGCTGATAGACAAGCCGTTCAAGATCGGCGACGCTGTCAAGATTGGCGGGACCGTGGGTCTAGTCGAATCCATGGAGCTGATCTCTGTCAAGCTGCGGACTTTCCAGAACAACCTGGTCCGGATCCCCAACGAGGAGGTCAACCGGAGCCAGGTGGAAAACCTCAGCTACTGGCCGCTGCGCAGGATCGATATCGACCTCGGGGTGGCGTACAAGGAGGATCCCGGTAACGTCCGCGACGCGCTGATGGCCGTTGCCGACCGCAACCCCCTGTGCCTGGAGGAGCCGCAGCCGGTGTTTGTCTACAAGGGCTACGGCGATTCTGCGCTCGAATTCGTGTTCTGTGTCTGGACAGCCAAGGAGAACTATCTGCAGGTGATGAACGGTGTCAAGCAGGGGATCAAGGAAGAGTTCGACAGGCGAGGGATAGAGATTCCGTTCCCGCACATCTCGCTGATCGCCGGCACCACAACCGATCCGTTCCCGATCGAACTGATCCAGCGGGAGCAGGTGAGGCCGCCGCAGAGCGCGTGACCGCGGTTTTGATCAAGTCGTACAACTAGTAATCGGGACAGCGCAAGGAACCTGGAAGTTGAAATCAAAATAAACATGTCATTGTCTTTCCGCTACGGGGGCAACCCCTGCTTTGCAAAGTATCGGGTGTAAGCTCAGGTGTAATAAAGGCAATCTTCATTTTGTTTTTTCATTTACCGGCGAGTTTGAAAATCTCTGTTCAGATGTTCAATGTTGAAGTATTATTCACTAATCTCTGGTGCTTATGCCCTCTAGCCCAACAAACCTTTTTGTGGAAACAAATTATAAGCTCATGACAAGGAGCCGGCGATGAGCAGACTGTCGCGAAGGGATTTTCTGGCCTCACTGGCGGCACTGGGAGTATCATCGGCGCTGCCTGCGCAATCGGTAAGTCCCGGCTCTCGGCGAGGGCGGCCGAATGTTCTGTTTATCGCCGTCGACGATCTCCGTCCGCAGTTGGGCTGCTACGGGGCCACCCGGATGCTGACGCCCCATATTGACAGCCTGGCCGCCGATGGTGTCGTGTTCGAGCGGGCATTCTGCAGCGTACCTGTCTGCGGAGCGTCGAGGGCCAGCCTGATGGCCGGTCTGCGGCCCACGCGGGGGAGGTTCACCAATTATTACTCGATGGTCGATCAGGACGCGCCGGGCGTGGCGACTCTGCCGGACCTGTTCAGGCGCAACGGTTATAACACTGTTTCGCTGGGTAAAATATACCACAGCCAGCAGGATGATCCCGACGGCTGGGTCAGCGAACCATGGCGCGCCAGCCCGGAACACCGTTACCTGCTGGAGGAGAACCGCGCGATCTCCGAGGGCAACTGGCCCGAAACCGGCCAGGGCCGTCGCGGACCGGCGTGGGAAGCGGCCGCGGTGGATGACGACGCATACCCCGACGGGATCATGACCAGCCGGGCGATCGGTGAGTTGGAAAAATTCAGCCGCAGCGGCGAGCCGTTTTTCCTGGCCACCGGCTTCGTGCGGCCCCACCTGCCGTTCAACTCGCCGAAGCGCTACTGGGACCTCTACGACCGCCTGCAGTTGAACCTGGCCCGGAACCCGTTCAGGCCGGAGGGTGCTCCGGATGCCGCCCTGCATAATTTCGGGGAATTGCGGCAGTACCACGGAATCCCGCAAACCGGTCCGCTGCCGGACGGGATGGCGCTGGAGCTGATCCATGGCTATTACGCGAGTGTCAGCTACGTGGATGCTCAGATCGGCAGGCTGATGGGGTCGTTGCGCTGGCTCGGTCTCGAACGGAACACCGTCGTTGTTCTGTGGGGAGATCACGGCTGGCAGTTGGGCGAGCATGGACTGTGGTGCAAGCACTGTAATTTCCAGACAAGCCTTCGCGCCCCGCTGATTGTTCGTGCGCCGTGGATACCTGGCGGGAAGAAAACCTCCGCTCTCACCGAGTTTGTCGATATCTACCCGTCGCTATGCGAACTTTGCGGTCTCGAAGCGCCGATCCACCTGGAGGGCAGCAGTTTTGTTCCGCTGCTTATCGATCCGAAGCTGGCTTGGAAACAGGCGGTTTTCAGCCGCTACAATGATGGCGATTCTGTCAGGACCGACCGCTACCTGTACACTCAGTGGACAAACAGCGCGGGGGAGGTTTACGCCCGGATGCTCTACGACCACCACACAGATCCGCAGGAAAACGTCAATATCGCCGAGCTGCCGGCCAACCGCGACGTGGTGGCGAGAATGACAGACCTGCTCGACCGGGGCTGGCGCTCGCAGGTGCCGGGCCGTTGATGAGGAGCGATGAGAAAACAGGCGGTCAGGCCCGCCACGGGCGCTCACGGTGCAGTTCCTGGTCCATCAGTTCAAGGGTGTGCTGAACGTTTTCGCGGACCTGCCAGTCGAACATGCCCACTACCGCGAAATCCGCTCCTTTTTCGAAAACGAAACGCAGGCCCTCCCTGGGCCGGATTGCCCCGGCTGCCAGGGTTTTGAACGCTATCCAGGGTACCTCGACCTGTTTCATCACCTCCACGGTCTGTGCGGGCTTCTCGGCCCAGATATTATCGTGCTTTTCCGGGTGACGGGCCGACCAGTATTTGCCGTGGTTGAGTGTTTTCATGTAAAAGTCCGGTTCGATTCCGGTCTCAATCGTGGCTTGGACCACCTCCAGCCGGTGAGCGCCGATTCCCCCCGGCATGCCCTGGCCCCGGATATACTCCACCGCCCTGCCCAGCACTTCCACATCGCCCCCGTCCAGCAGCCGCTCCGCCGCCGCGCCCTGGACATAGACCGCCGCCGCACCGTTATCGATTGCCGTGCGGATAGTCGACTTGAGGTCGGTGGCAGTGGGATAGCTTTCCGAGATCCACTGCATTTTGCCGCCGCGCTCTTTCCAGTAGCGCTGAAAAATATTGATCGGGTGCTCGCGGGGATCGGCGATAACCGTGTTGATCCCATTCAACTCACAGAGCTCGAGCGTATCGAGTATCTTTTCGTCGGTGTTGTATTTCCGCACCAGCGGAGAGACATATACCAGGTCGCGGGCGTGGGAGTAACCGCTGATCAGGTTGCCGCCGCAAATCAGCCTGCTGACTTTCAGGTCGCCGATCCAGCCGTAGTGCATTCCCTCCAGCGGAACTTCCCTCATCGGGGATTCCCGCCCGGCGGGTTTTTCCACCAGCGCCCGTTCCTCGCAGCTCAGGAAAGCGCCGGCTGCTGCTGCGCCCAGCGCGGATTTTTCGATAAACCCACGGCGGTTAATTTTCCTTTTCATTGATTCGCTCCGTTTAATAAGGTATAACTTCGGTATTCGAGAACCGTGTTGTTTGAACTTTGATATCGCTTTATCATACTTCAGGGCGCTTAACAAAGCAACCCGGATTAATGATAAATCAACCGAGGACGATTCAATGACTCGCAAAGCGCGATTGACCTTACCGGCGATAGCTTTCCTGCTCTTCGCGAGTTTGCTTTCCTGTGGGCGGGCCGTGGAACGGGGTATGCAAAGCGAAGCGGAGCAGAGCGCGGCCGTCCACCCGACAGTGGCCTGGGTGCTGGCCTGCCGGGTGGGCGAGGGCGGGTTCGGCTGTTACCCCGGCGACTCGGCGTTTACCTCGCGCACCGGCATGGCCCTCGAAGTGCTGGCAAAACTGGGGGTGCTGGACGAACTGCGGAATCGCACAGAGTTGGTGGAGTGGCTGCAGGCCAGGCGGCAGAGCGATGGCGGCTTTCTGGAAGCGGGAGACTTTTATAACGGCAAAGAACTGCCCTGGGGCAGCCGGAGCGCGCTGGAACCCACCTATTGGGCGCTGAGGTCGTTACAGCTGCTCGGTGCAACTCCCGCAGACCCTGAACGTGCCGCGGAGTTTATCGCCGCGCGCAGGGCGGAAAACGGCGGCTACGACGCCTACGAGTATGCCTTCGGCGCGGCCCCGGAGGCGCTCTATACCGCTTTCTGGGCCGTGGGTGCGCTGAAAATACTGGGCGTGCCGGTGCCGGATTCTGCGACCACGCTGGCATGGGTGCGCGCAATGCAGGACACCGAGGCGGAGCGGGGCGGGTTCTCACTGAGCAACGACGTGTGGCGTTACAGCTCGGTTGCGGGTTGTTACTACGCCATGAGGATTATGGAGCATCTGGGCGGCAGGCCGGAAAAGCCCGGCAGGACCAGGGATTTCCTGCTCAGCGAGTACGGCCAGGAGCCCGATGGCGGGTTCGAGGTGGGGCACCACCGGGGCTGGCGGCAGAACCATTACTCCCGCACCGAGGACACGTACTATGGGGTAAGGGCTCTGCAGCTGCTCGGGACTCCGCTTTCCGATCTCGACTCATCGCGGGCCAAGCGGCCCCGCAGCGACTGCATTGCCTGGCTCTCGTCGCGGCAGAACCCCGACGGCGGTTTTACCCGGTTCGGGATCAGCGAGCACACGCCGCTGCCCTCACCCAGCGAGATGAGGTCCACCTGGCACGCCGTACTCGCCCTGGACCTGCTGGGGGCTGCCATGCCTGTCCCGGCAGAACCGGTGAAGCCGGTCAACGAAATTGAACTGCACGAGCCGCTTTATGCGCACCCGTGCGTGGACAGCTCTGATCCGGCGGAGGTCTGGGCCTACCGCCGGATCGCGCAACCGATCTATGACCATTTCCTGGCGGTGAGCGGGAGCCGGATGGAGGCGCTGGGCAGGCTCAACCGCTGGGCCTCGGCCGCGATCGGGCCGCATAACGGGGCCTGGATTACTCAGGGGCGCGGTATCCTGATGCACGGCTGGGGCCAGTGCGGCACGATGAGCTGGCTGCTGCAGGAGCTGGCCACCAGCGTGGACCATGCCTCGCGGGCGAGCTTCATTATCGCCGATGTCAACTGCGAGATCCTGCTCCGGGAGGACGGTTGGGACCAGCCGCACTGGTGCCTGTTCGTCCCGTTCACCCACGAACACCCCAACCCGGCGGTCCTTCCGCCCGACGGGCGCGCCAACGGCTGGAGCGTGCTGGACATGGTGGTCGATTACCGGCTGCGCAAGCTGGACCCGTTGCGGCCCCGGCCGACCAGGATCGCCGACCGGCTGTTCTCGGATGTGCGTGTGGAGACAATCGATCCATCGACGGGGAAATGGGGCGGGGAATTCAGGATGGACAGCACCACCACCTACCGGAGCTCCGTGGCCGACAGCCTGTACCCAGGCGGAAGCTGGTAGGCGGCTAAGAGTTCAATATTATCGCAAACACATTAGGACGCACGGATTTATATAAATTAATGGAAAGTTTTAATGGTTGACAAACAATCGAGCAAAAGATTAGAATATTTGCATATAATTTGTTAGAAGGCCTTTGATTGAGCAAATGCATTCGCAAATATTTATTTATCTCATTTAATAGATGATATGCATGAAGGTTGATACTATAAAGCCAATTTTACGATGGGCAGGCGGCAAAACGTGGCTTGTCCCCAAAATAGGAGAATTATTACCTGCTAATTTTGGCGATTATTATGAACCATTTTTGGGGGGAGGAGCTGTTTATTTCAATGTTGAAATTTGCGGGAACCCCTTCCTTTCCGATACTAATGGCCAATTGATAAATGCATACAAGGTAATCAGAGACCGTTTTGAAGACTTGTGTAAACAACTTGGTAAGTATAATAACACTAAAGAAGAATACTACGAAGTTAGAGAGAAAAATTATACGGATTGTGTAAATAGGGCGGCGCAATTTATGTATCTGAATCGAACATGTTTTAACGGTATATATAGAGTGAATAAAATGGGAAAGTTTAATGTTCCTTATGGCTTTAAAGAGTATAAGATACTATTCGATTTTAGAAAATTGAAACAGATCAGTAGTAAGTTAAGAAAGGCAAAACTTGCCACTTGCGATTTTGAAGAAACTAACACTACTTTGAAAAAGGGAGATTTAGTTTTCCTAGATCCTCCATATACAGTTGCAGCCCGCAATAACGGATTCCTTAAATACAATGAAAAAATATTTTCATGGGAAGATCAAAGAAGATTAGCTAAATACGTGGATATGCTCAAGAGAAAGGACATCTTTTTTATTTTAACTAATGCTAAACATGAGTCTATCTTCAATTTGTTCGGAAGTATATGCGAACCAATTTCTGTAAGTAGGCATAGCGTTATAGGCGGATTAAAAGCAAAAAGAGGACTAGTTGAAGAATATGTCTTTACAAATTGTCTCAAAAGCGGTTAGGAGAGTAAAATGAGTCTACGGGATGGATTAAAAACTATTGACTCGATCTCCGGTAAATTGATCAACGATAAAAAATTCTTGTACTATAGAAAGACAATAAAGAAGAAAAATATAGCAGAATATGAGCAAAAGGGATGGCAAGTTGTTCCTAGTAAGTTAAAGAAATCTGTACGAATGGTATTGCTTAAGCCGCATAATATCGCATTTGAAGATAGAGTTTGGGCATTATTGGCAAAAATGGGTTTTACATATCTAAATGGCGACGCTAACTATAAAATAGACTACCAAAATGGGCTGACGAAGCAAATTGATGTATTCGCAGTTGATGATGAAGCAGCTATTGTAATTGAATGTAAATCAGCTCAAGGTAGGCGGAAAGTAAGTTATCAGAAGGAAATCAATGAAATTATTGGCTTGAAAGAAAAAATAAGAAATAGTATAAGGAATGAATTTGGCAGAAACATTAAAGTAGCATTTCTTTTTGCGACTAATAATGCAATAATCAGTGACAATGATTCGAAAAGATTGAAAGAGGGCATGATTGACCATATTAATCAAGATGATATTGATTATTTCGAATTACTTACAGATCATTTGGGAGTAGCTGCAAAATATCAGCTTTTCGGGAAATTATTTTCAGGCCAAAAAATACCTAATATTCAAAATAGAATCCCTGCGATTAAAGGAAAGGTCTCAAAAGGACATACTTTTTATTCATTTAGTATAGATCCAATGTACTTGCTAAAAATTGGATACATATTGCACAGGACTCAAACAGATCCTGAAGCAGCTTCAGCTTATCAAAGGATAGTAAAAAAAGGGAGACTAAAAAACATAGGAGAATTTATAGATACCGGCGGATATTTTGCGAATTCAGTAATAATTAATATCCAGACTAAGGGTAGAAAGAAGCTAAAATATGAAATGTCTGAAAATATCGAGCATGATAGTGCTACTTCAATGGGCATATTGCACCTGCCAAAACAATATAGATCAGCTTTCATAATTGACGGGCAACATAGATTATTAGGTTATTCGATTGCAAAAAGCAATTCTAATCATACAATACCAGTTGTAGCTTTTCATAATTTGCCAATTGATGAGCAAGCTAAGTTATTCGTTAAGATTAATCATACGCAGAAATCTGTACCTGCTAACTTATTGCAATCAATAATAGCAGATTTTGATTGGAAAAGTGATAACGATAGGTTAGCAATAAATGCTCTTAAAACACGCTTATTTGTTGATATGAATGCAGATGAAAGAAGCCCACTTTACAAGCGCATTATCCTTTCAGAGGAAAAAAAGAATGAAACAAGGTGCTTGACTCTTCAAACTCTTCGTTCATGGGGTTTTGGAAAAACAAACTATTTTGGTATTTTGAAAGGGGATAAACTATTACAGACAGGCCATCTTCATGATGTAGATTATGATAAGACTTTGAAGAAGAGTCATGAGTTTTTTACTATTTGTTTTTCCGCTTGGGAAGATGAATTGCCAGCTCAGTGGTCTATAGGGAGCGGTGAAGGTGGATTTATCTCAATGAATTTGGGTATTGCAGCTATTTTACGAGTGATTAATGATATTATTGAATTTTTAGTCCTGACAAGGGGATTTAAGCCGCAGCTACAATCAGGAGAAGAATTAGCTTTTGAAGTGGTACCTTTCTTAATGCCTGCAATTGAGTATGTAAAAAATTTAGATCAAAATGGTCTTAATAAACTTAGAAAACTTTTCGGAAGTGGCGCACCAGAAAAAGTACAAAGAGAGTTTCAATACGCTATTCACAAAAAATATTCTGAATTTAATCCACAAGGTTTGCAACAATGGATCAAGGAAAGTTCAGGAGAATTCACAAAAAAGTCCTATGCACTTGGGCATTACAAAATCGAACCGTTAATAGATGGTTTTATCAAACAAAAATTGAAAGAGGAGTACGGTGAAAAAAATTGGTGGACAGAAGGAGTACCGACTGATATTCAACTTTCATGTAGTAGAGAGAAAATATTGAAACGCTCACAAGAACCTGAATCGCATTTTTTGAATACAATATATTACGAAAAGATAATTGATAATAATTGGGGATTGCTGCAGAATTATTTTACTCCTCCAGGTTTGGAACAAGCAGGAAAAGCAAAACGTGTCGCTTGGCTAGGCTACTTTAATTCGATCAGGCAAAAATATTCCCATCCCCAACGGGAAGATGTTACAGAAAAGGAATATTTGTTTATTGAAGACTTGTATGAGTGGTTACAAAAAAAACTAGTTTAACTTTATGCAATTAGTCAACTTTACAATTTATAAGCGCATTCTGAAGTGTTTTTCATCGCCTGATCGTAACTGGCCTGGTTGACCTTTTCCTGCAGGCGGTTTATCCAGCGGTAGTCGCAGGAGAGGATCGAATGCTGGGTACGGTGTTTGAACTCGATAACCCCGTTGACTCCCGGAAATCCGGCCGCGCGCAGCATCAGGAACTGGACGTCGGTAACCTCGGTCACAAACCCCCGCCGCTCCAGTTCGGTGCGCAAGCTGCCGCACTGCTCGAATATCTGCTTCAGACTCATGTCGTTAAGTTTCAAGCCTATTTCCGGCCACATGAACAGAGGTTTGTACAGGACGTAGTCGTATTCCAGCATGTCCCTGACAAAATTATCATCCAACTGGAAACCGAACTCATCGCGCCGTTTGAACCACTCGCTGCCGGGGAACGGGGCCGGCGGGCAGACCAGCACCGAGTCTGGTTTGGTTTCCTCGACCAGCATGATATCCGCCTGCTTGAGCTTGTCCAGAGAAATCCTGCCCATCGTGGGGGCGGGGTATATCAGCGAAATACCGATATCGATCGGCACGCACTCCAGTTTCGAGGCTTCCCTCATCGCCCTGATTGTACCGACAATATCCGCCCTGCCGATTCCTTTATTCATCACGACCTCGTTGACCGTGTCGTCCCCGCTTTCGGCGCCGAGGAAAATCGCGCGGAAACCGGACCGGATCAGCAGGCGGTAGGATTCGACCACTTCGCGAAACCTGGCCGGGTCGGAGGCCTTGCGTTCTGCCCTGCCGAACATCGAGTAGATCACCTTGAGATCGCGGTCGATAATCTCCCGGGCGATCTGCCGGGCGTGTGCCAGAGTGGTGGAACTGCCCGCGTAGCGGAAAAGTCCGATTCCGTTGCCGACCATCTGTTCTAACTCATCCACAACCAATTGCGGTTTGCGCACCGAATAGCTACCGTAGGTGCTGGAATGAGTGCAGAAGCTGCATTTGCCCCACGGGCAGCCCAGGGATTCCACAATCACATGGATTCTGGTTTTACCGGGATGCTGGCCGTAGCGGGGAACAGTTTTCTCGTTGGCGTTCAGTTTTCGCCTGGTGGAAATCCTGTAGCCGCCGTCCACCCGGTACACCGTATTTTCCAGACTACCGGCCTCGGCGTCACGCACAATCCGCTCAACCAGTTCAGTCCTTGATTCACATTCCCCGGCCAGTTCAAGCATGCGGCGCAGAGTGCTTTCGCCCTCGCCCACGACAGCGAAATCGAACGCATCGTCTTCCAGCACGGCTTCCCGGTAAGTGGAAGCATGCGGTCCGCCGGCCACCACAAGCGCCTCGGGGACTTCCCTGCGCAATTCGGCAGCGAACTGGCGCGCGGCAATGTAGGATTCCCCGTACCAGGTTTTGATACCGATAATTTTGCAGCCCGTATCGCTAACATGACGGGCGAGGGCACGGATCATTTTTTTCTGCGCCCGCCGCTGCATTTTTGTCGTCAGTTCCTGACTGAACATGAAGGCAGCGCCCAGCAGTTTACGGCCCCTCTGTTTGCGGCCGATACCGTTGACCGGTCCCAGCAGGCGGTCGACCAGAAAGCCATTAATCCTGGCCAGTACCCGGGGAGTCATCGCCTCCCACTGGCTGCTGTTGGCCCAGTCGATCACCTCTACGCTGTAACCCTGTTCTTCGATATAAGTTTTCAGAATAGCCAGCCCGTTATCCAGAAAATCATCGGTGGGCGAGCGCCGTCTGGTCGAAGTTGAATTCCACAGGATCAAGTCAGTCACGGTTCAAGTCCTCAGCGGTTGAGTCGTTGGACTGCAACTTTTCACGGCGATTAAGGCAGTCGATAAAAAGGTCAACGAGATCAGGGTCCCACATCGTGCCGGCCCCGCTCTCCAGCTCGGAGACAGCCTGTTCCCGTGAGAGAGCTTTACGGTAGGGGCGGTCGGTGGTCATCGCGTCGAAACTGTCGGCGATAGCGACTATTCTGGCGTGCAGGGGGATATCTCCCCCGGCGAGTCCCTCGGGGTATCCTTTCCCGTCGTAACGCTCGTGGTGAAAGAGGACGATATCGCCCACTTCCTTGAGCGAGCGCAGCGGCTCGAGTATTTTTTCGCCCTTGCGCGGGTGGGAGGTGATCATCCGGAACTCCTCATCGTTCAAGGGACCCTGCTTGTTCAGGATATTGTCGGGGATTCCAATTTTCCCGATATCGTGAAGGATCCCGCCCATCCGCACCTGGTCGAGTTCCTTGGAACCCAGGTTGGCCGCCTTGCCCAGCATCACCGTCAACCGGCTGACCCTGTCGTTATGACCCTCGGTGTACTTGTCCTTGGCCTCGATCGCATTGGCCATGGCGGCGATGACCGTATCAGCCTTGTCCAGCAGGTCGTTGAGATGTTTCATTCGCAGCAGGGACTGGGTCCGCGCGCGCAGCTCGGACAGATTGACCGGCTTGTTAAGGAAATCATCGGCACCGGACTCGATTGCCTTTATCTTTTGACTCTGGTTATTCACCGCCGTGATCATGATCACCGGAATCAGCCTCGTTTCATCGTTCCGCTTGATCTTCTGACAGACTTCCAAGCCGTCGATCTCGGGCATCATCAGGTCGAGCAGGACAAGGTCGGGTTTTTCCCGGGCCACCAGTTCCAGTGCGACAGAGCCGTTTTCCGCCTCGATAATCGAGTGCCCTTCGTTGCGCAGCAGAAAAACCATGCCCTTGCGCAGGGTCTTGTCATCGTCAACAACCAGCACCAGAGAATTATCTCTGTGCTTGCGGCGGGAATGGCTGTGGCTGTATTTCAGTGTAGTTTCGCTCATGATCTACTCGTTGAATTTGCGGCCTGCCAGGAGATCTTCGATCACCTGCAGCAGTTTCCTGTATTCGAAGGGCTTGGTCATATAGTAGTCACCGCCAGCTTCGAGACCCTCGTTTTGCTCCCTGATCTGGCCCTTGGCCGACAGGAACATGATTTTAATTCCTTCAGTCAATTGATCTTCTCTGAGTTTTCGGCAGACCTCGATCCCTGTCATCCCGCGCATCATCACATCCAGGATCACCAGGGCCGGCAAGTGTTCCCTCGCCATCGCCAGGGCGGTCGAGCCATCGGCCGATTCGAGCGCAACGTAGCCGGCCCGCTCCAGGCACTTGGCCAGCCCTAAACGCAGCGGCGCCTCGTCTTCAACTATCAGTATTTTGCTGCTGTCGAACTCCATTTTCATCCTGTTCTTCCGTTGGTTTTTTGATACGCCGTCCCGCACAAGGCAGGGTAAAAAATACGGTGGCTCCCGTACCGATTTCGCTTTCGATCCAGATTTCGCCTCCGAGCCGTTCGATTATCGATTTGCTGATCGTCATGCCGAGTCCTGAGCCCTCGGAGTGGTGTTCAATACTCTCAAGATGGCTGAAACGGTCGAATACCTTGGGGATATCCTCACGGCTGATACCCTTGCCGGAATCGGTTATGGAAACCAGACCCTGGTTTCCTCTCTGCTGCAAGGCCACCGAGATAGAGCCGCCCTCGGGCGTAAATTTGACAGCGTTCGAGATTATGTTGGTCAGGACCTGAATCACCCTGTCGCGGTCTCCCCAGAGTTTCACGCCCTTTTCTATCCCGTCGGATGTGTAATTGAGTTTCTTGGCGTCAATCGTCGGTTTGAGGCCGCTGACCGTCTCGGCCACGATATCGGTGAGATCGAGCTCAATTGGCTTGAACGGCATCCGGCCCGCCTCGATTTTCGAAAGATCGAGCACGTCGTTGATCAGCCTGGTCAGCCGTCGGCAGTTGTCGACAATAATCGAGAGAAAGTCGTGCCGGGTTTCCTTGGAATCGTCCATGCCGTCGAGCAGCATTTCCGAGTAGAGCAGGACGGAGCTGAGCGGCGTACGCAATTCGTGGGAAACCAGAGACAGGAAATCATCCTTGGCTTTGTCCAGGGTTTTGAGCGCCTCGTAGGCGACTTCCAGTTCTTCGTGTTTTTCCTGCAGTTCCCGGGTGCGAGAGGCAACTTTGGCCTCCAGTTCGCGGTTCCAGGCCTCGATTCGCGCCCTTGAAACTTTAAGCTGGCGGGTCATGTGGTTGAATGAACTTGCCAGCACGCCAATCTCGTCGCTGCGCGTAACGGGAACCTCCTGATCCAGGTCGTCCATCGCCACCGCCCTGGTGGCATCGGCCAGGCGGTAGATCGGCAGCGCCACCCGCCGTACCATGGCGATAGTCGCCATCGCACCCAGCATGATTACCACCAGGGTAATCAGGACCGCCCTGCGGGTACCCGCGGCCACAGCCTGGTGCATGCTTTCGAGCGATACATCGAGCACCACGTATCCAAGTTTGTCGTGACGTGACGCGCCGGTTGCGGAACCGGCAGGATTGATATCGGAGGCGCCGAAAATTGTCTCCTCGCTGCTCTCGGACAGCTTGCGCTCGATATCGATCAGGGCCACGGTGCGGTGGATGTCGTTCATTTCCGTCGACAGCCACTGTCTGGCCTGACTGCTGTCGAGACGCGAACTGAAAGGAACAATTTTTCTGATCAGCGACGTATCCTGGTGGGCGATAATAACGCCTTTCAGGTCAATAATATAAGCGTCCTGGATATCGCTCTCCTGCTTAACACCAGAGATCGAAATCAGCATATTGGTCAGGTCGCCGCTGACCACGGAGAACTGGTTGTTGTAGGCCATGTTGCTGGCCAGCGAGAATGCCCTCTTGCGCAGCTCCTCGGTCAGTTCCGTGCTGTGCCTCGATACGAAGAAGGTGGTCAGGGCAGCGGAGATGGTGGTCAGCAGCGCAATGACCGCGATAATCGACTTCGTGCCCAGACGAAGCGAAAACATTTTTTCCAGGCGACCAGGACCCATCGTTAACTCCCGCTCTTGACCTGTACGGTAAGGCTCTTGAGTTCATCCGGGATTTCTATGTTCAACCTGGATGCTACTCCCTCGTTGATAAAAAGGAGATATTTACGGGGGTATTCGACCAACGGTTTGCTGAATTTGCCGTTGCCGAGCCGCTTGAGCACAAGTTCGGCAGTCTGCCGGCCGATATCCTCGTTATCGACACCGATTGTAATCGGAATTCCGGCTTCGGCGTAAATCCGGTAAACTGAAACGATCGGCACTCCGTTTTTGAAGCATTCGGTGACGACAAAGCTAAGTACCAGGTAGTTAAAGATAAGTTTGTCGAGCGGCATCCAGAATACATCGATTTCAGGGAGCATCCGGCGGAGAGTGTTGGGGATGTCCCGTTCCGAGTTGACTTTTTCCACGACCAGTTGCAATCCTATCGATCCGGCTTTCCGGCGCGCGGATTCATAGACTTCCTCGGAGCCGGGGGAGTAAATGAACCCCACCCTGCGGGCGCCCGGGAGCGCTTTCTTCAGGTACTCCAGCTGCCTGTCCACCGGGATGTTGAGGGTCACGCCGGCGAAATCCTTTTTGGTATCACCCGGCTGCTGGCCGATATGGTCGAGGACCATCGTGAATACAACAGGGAGGTTGCCGCTGTGAAGCATCGCGCTCCTGGTTGCCTGGGTGCCTACGGTTACCACCAGGGAAGGATTTGACTGGCGGAGTTCACGCCAGAACCTTTCTTCCTGATCGACCCCTTCCAAAGTGTGCTGCTGGAGGCTGACCGGGTCGTTTTCACTGCCAAGCCGCTCGCTGATTACCCTGGTGGCAAACTCGTATACCGCCCAATCCGAACTCTTGACGACTGCGACAGTCCTGCCCGGCGGGGAGGGACCAGCAGCCGCCGGCAGCAGGATTGCAGCAAGCAGGACAAGAGCCGTCCGCGGTTTCAGCGGACCATTTTTATTAAATAACAGGAAACTGAGCACAGTATTCTCTGACTTTTTTTGAGGAGAAACTGCTCTTTAGAAAGTGAGCTGAAAACCGGTGGTCATTCTTCGCCGGACCTCTTCGCCACGAGGGTACTCTCTGTAACGGTAGTCCTTCAGATTGTAAGCGGCGAGGAAAAATTCGGCATGGTCGTTCAACCCCTGCCACGAAATTCTGGCATCCAGCCTAGTATTCGGCTTCGAATCGATTACCTGATAGTCCCCTTCGTTAGTGGGCACTTCCCAGGTCGATTCTCCAGTCCTGCTGACAGAGCAGTAAGTGGAGAAATTGTACGGCAGGGACATGAAAGCTTTGAGATTGGCTTTGTGCGACGGGGGCGCCTGGCTTTCAAGCACCGAGTAGTTGTTAGTCAGGTCCTGATAGCTGTAATTGGCCGAAATTTTCATCCAGGGAGCGGGAAGCACGTCGAACGTGACTTCGAAACCATAGTTCTTGGCGCTGCCCTTGTTGATGAACGACTGTTCCAGGCGGCCGGTGGATTGATTCGGCAGTAAGCTGTCGACTCCGATATAGTCTTTGAAACTGTATGCGAACAGGTCTATCTCTGCACGGAAAAAATGCCGGGGAAAGAACGTATAACCCAGTTCGTAGGTTGTGATCTTTTCGCTTTCCAGGTCGGGTTTGCCCACCAGGGTAAAATGGGGTGGGAGTAAGGGCGAAGGCGGAAGCGGAACGTCCAGTTCGAAATAGGAGTCAGTAAAGCTCGGGTTACGGAAGGCCCGTCCAACCGAGGTCCTGAAAGTGTGACGGCTGGTTGGAGCATAGATAATACTGCCGCGCGGACTGAAACTTGTACCGACCAGGGGGTGGTGATCGATCCGGGCGCCGCCGAGCAGGCTGACTTCCGGGATGGGTCGGTACTCATCCTGAAAATAGGCGGCCAGCAGGTTCTGGTCGTGGTTTGTATCGATAATGTTGGATTCGATCGTGTTGTACCGGTAGGTTCCGCCAACCACCAGCACATGTTTATTGGCCAGCTCAAGGGTCTGCTGCGCCTCGATATCGAAAGTATTGTAGAGAATTTCCACGTCATCGGTCCCCAGAAAAAACGGGTCGCCGGTTTCATTGCCACGGTTCCAGAAAGTTTGCAGGCTGAAATCTCCATACTCGTAGTTCAGCTTGGCGTAACTGGTGGTGGCCTCGAATTCGTTGTCCATCAGCCGGACGTTCTGGGAGACAGAACCGTCGATAACGCCGCCCTCCACCGACAGCCGCTGCTGAGAGTCGAACCTGTGTTCGAGGTAGATATTACCCAGGATGTTGTTCTCGAATTCACGGGCCGGCTTGCCGAAACTGTCCATCTGCCTGGCGCCGAAGGCAAACCTGAGCGAGGTGTCTCCGAAGCGCTGACCGTGCATCACCGAGGCATAAAGCGTGGCTTGCTGTCCGGTGCGAAAGTTGATCTTGGTGCCGTTGATCTGGCGCGGGTTCTTGGTAATGATATTGATCACGCCGCTGAAAGCGTTTGCGCCGTATAGCGCTGAACTGGGGCTGCGGACTACCTCGATCCGGTCAATCTGATCGATCACGATCTGGAGCGCGGGCCAGATTACTCCGCCGAAAAAGTCGAAATAAGCCGAGCGACCGTCAATCAGGACCAGCAGCTTGTTGGACAGAATCTGGTTAAGGCCTCTGGCATTGACCTCGAAATGCGAGGCGCTCACCGTGGTGACATCCAGGCCGGGCACGAGGCGGAGCAATTCGGGGATATTAAGCGCCCCTGAGGCACGAATTTCCTCGGCCGAAATTACGGTGACCGTGGCCGGCGCACGCTCAATCCTCTGCTCAATACGGCCGGCGGTGATCACGGTCTGGATCGGCTGGAATATCATTTCTTCGGTAAATCCCTGGGCGAACCCGCCGGGAGACCACAAGAGAAGAACCATCAACAGCATGGCGGGCCATATTTTGTGGTTATATCCAGTTCCGTTCATCAGCTACTGCTCCTGGACTTTCAAAACCGCAAGTGTTCTCGCGGCTGAGTTCTCGGTTGCCCGGGGGGTGGGATTTCTCCCGTCCCCCCCCCGGGAGGGCTGTAATGCAGTGGTCGCTTCATCTATAGTTAAATATCGCACTCGCTACCGTTTCGGGGTGCAGCAGGAATTCGGCTGCGGTTTTGAGCACGGCCAGCAGATTCGACTCCTCCTCGACCCGGAAGCCGTTAACACGCAATATCGCGCAGCTCAAAGCGCGGTCGTCATCCACGATCAGTATCCTTTTAGCATCCTCGCTCATCCGATCAATCCCTTGACAAGGGCCATCAGCGATTTCTTGTCGAAAGGCTTGAGCAGGTACTCATCCGCGCCGTTGCGCAGGACAAGGTCGCGGTCGTAGGCCTCGGAGTGGCCGGTAATGGCCAGAATTTTGATTCCGTGGACGAAGCTCTGGTTCTGGCGCAGGCGACGGCAGACCTCGAGGCCATCGATTTTGGGCATCCGGATATCGATAATCAGCAGGTCCGGCTTAAAATCCCCCGCGGCGATCAGGGTTTCGTAGCCATCGCGAGAGACCTTGACCTCGTAGTGCTCTTCCTGGGCCATCAGCAGGTAGCGGATCGCATCGACCACAGACCTGTCATCATCGGCCACAAGCACACGTTTGCCTTTTTCCAGTTCCCTGAAAAACTCGTCGAGCACGGGCATGCCGTTGCGCTCCAGGAAACTGTGAAACTCCTGGCGCGTAATGCGGTTCTGTCCGCCGGGATTCCGGAATGCCTTCAGGTCCCCGTTTTTGATCCAGCGATTGATCTGCATAACCGTCGTGTGGCAGTAGCGGGCTATGTCGCCGGTAGTCAGTGGAGGGTCAGGTATCGGCAGGGCACTGTTCACGGTGATCTCCGTGGGCGGCACATGGTAACATATCTATCGAGCGACACAACTATAACAAATATAACAAATATAACGCAGGGGGTCAAGAGGTGTTGCAATTTTTTTTCCTAACGTGATCGCAGCGCTGGCAGAAATTTTCTGACGACCAGTAGTCGGGGAGTAGAGAGATTGTTCTCGATCGGAAAATGGCAGATATTTTGCAAGAATCATTCTCATAATCTGGACAATTAGCATATCGAAAATAACAAATCCAACAAGCGCAACAAAAAGATAAGTAATATAAATTAGATAAATAGCATAGCAAGGAAAAGAATAAAGATAAGCATTGACTTTTCCGTCACAGAATCCTATCTTAGATGCACACGATTATAATGCATTAATTATCAGATAGTTAGTCTCTGTAAGAAAAATGTTCCCATCTTTGAGTAAAAAACATGCAACGGTAATCCCAGCTAGTATGTTTTAAAGAGTAACCCACTAAATGCCGAAGTTTTATATAGCGCCCAACGCTTTACATACATCAAACTTTCTGCACCAGGAGAAAAGCATGGAAAAGATTATGCTATGGGAACCTGACCAGGATCTGAGGAATGCACTGGCGCTGTATATCAATAACCTAGGTTACAAAACAGTAGCCCTCGGAAGAGCGACTAACTTCAGGGAAGCGGTCGAATTGGAGCAGCCGCTTGTCTGTCTGCTGCCGGTAGATCTGGATAAGGGTACGAAAGTCGCTTTCGGGCACCTGGACCGCAAATTCGATGTCAAGGGAGTAATGTCCGTAATTCTGCCTGAATTCGTTTCAGATGACAGCGGCGAGCTCGGCCCGTCGGGTGTGGTTATCGACCGGATCAGCAAGCCTTTCGGCATCAGGGAACTCGCCGATTGCCTCGATAAGGCGATGGAAAGGAAGCATAAGCTTGTTAGCTCCCCTTTTCCGTGGGAGCAGAGTCTTGAAGTCCGGGCTCTGCGGAACACCGGCGAGTTGAAAGAGGCGCTGAAGCTCCGGTACGAGGTCTACCGGGAAGTGGGGTTCTTAGAATCCTCCGAGCACGGATTGGACCTGGACCCGTACGATTTCAAATCGACAATCTTCGGCGCATTTATCACCAATGGAGAGCAGAGCGAACTGGCCGGTACGATCAGGATTATCCAGGATACAGGTTTCGGGCTCCATCGCCGCCAGGTGGCCGAGGTGATGGCCGGGAATGGGATCGATCCGGACGCCGTGGAAGCGAGCGTGATGAGCGGATCACTCCCGGCCCTGCAGACCTTCCGGCTCAAACAGTCGGATTGCCGCAGGCTCTACACCGGCTTCGCCACCGATACAAGCCGCAGTTCGGTCCGGGTCTCGACCGGCGTGCACGAGCTGTCGCGGCTGGTGATCGGCCGCAGGCACAGGCTAAACAGCGCCGGAATGGAGCGGCGTCTCTACGAACTCGTGATCGCCCACTGCTGTGCGGCCGCTCCGAAAAAGAACTGGTTCGTTATCGCCGTGCATCCTGCCAAAACGCGGAAGTACCTACGGTTCGGCTTTCAAAACATTTCTCAACTGGGAATTCAGGCCTACATAGGTATCGATCAACCCGCAGCGTTGATGGTCTGGGACCTGCAACGCTATCTTCAGCTGCCGAATCCGTTCACCACCGAGCTGGATGAGAATATCGTGGAGTACAACTACCGCGACAGCCTGGTCAGTGCATTTCCCGACCGCAGAGTGGCCATTGTGGAATAAAACCCGCAATAGCACTGCGGACCGGCCTGAGCGGATCATTCTAGTTCTTCTAAAATACGCGAAAGCCCCGGCATCCCTGCCGGGGCTTTCGCGTATCAACAATATGGTGAGCCGTGCAGGGATCGAACCTGCGACCCGCTGCTATCTAGCAGTGGTACGATGTTGCCAATTCGTTGATCGGGGTATCGGCTTCGATCTTTCCAAATGCTTGAATTCTCTCAAACTTGGTGATACCATACGAAGAGAACTTCACGGATCATTCCTGCCCAGTTCCCTTCTCACCCCGGAGAGCACATGTCCAGACTATCTGTCTTCAGCTTGTTTATTATGTTCGCAGCATGGATAATCACCTCAGCCGGATGCAGAGATCAGGGCGGTACGGCGCAGGAAGGAACGGCGCAGTTGGACAACTCTTGGTTTGTCGGCGCCCTACCCAGCTCGATTCGTCTGGATCCGGTCAGCGGGAAAATAATCGAGGACCGGCCGGATATTTATCAGATGAGACCCCTGGGCAACCTGCTGGAGCGAAACTGGGTTTATGACGGCGACACGGTCCGGCTGCACGCGGCGCGCGGCGAGTACGTCTCCTTTCAACTCGTTATCGGCCGGGCGGCGCACGACACCCTGAAAAATATTTTTGTCGAAATGGCTCCCTTTTCGATTTCGGGAAAAAATCTCGAATACGATCCGAAACTATTTCTCGAGTGGTCGGTGAGAGTGAGAGCTATTTCCAGCGGCTATGACATCAGTTCCTACGGTCCGGGGTGGTACCCTGATGCTCTTATCCCGTTCGAGGCCATTCAGGCGGACAGTCGCACCGGGAGACTCGTTTATCCACTCACCCTGCCCGATTTCCGCAACAATATCGACGAGCAGCGCTACCTGCTGGTCTGGGTCGACCAGTTCGTGCCGTTCAACAGAGAGAAAGCTCCTCCCGGAGTCTACAACAGTGTTGTCAAGGTGCAGGTAGATGGAAGCATTAAAATGCTTCCCGTCGTGCTTAAAGTCTGGGACTTTGCCGTGCCGCGGGAAAACAGGCTGACCGGCAACATCCAGCAGAGTGGTTTTGTCCGCCGGCTGGATAAGGATCGGGAGTTGGAGTTGTACCAGTTGTTCAAGCGTCACCGGGTCATTCCTACCGATCCCAGCTATCGGCCGCAGTACAGTGTCTCGAGCTCCGGCAAGCTGACGATCGACTGGTCCGATTTCGATGCGAGGCTGAAGAAGTACTTTACCGGCCAGGCTTTTACCGCAAATTACGGTTATCAGGGGCCGAGTTATGGTGAGCCGATCGAGATTTTCGTGCTCCCCTTCAATTGTGCCAGGCACGAGGCAAGCCGGGGCGGCTGGCCCGATGTGGGTGGTGCCGAAAATGAGCAAAAGCCGGCAAACCGGGCTATCTATATCTCTGCAATCAAGCAGGTGCGTGAGCACGTGCTCTCGATGGTGGACGCCGACAAGATACGGCTGGTGGTCTTCCAGAATGGCCTCGACGAGTCCTATTTCCCGGAAGCCTGGGACCGCATGGTCTACTACGGCAAGCTGTTCAAGGAATATTTCCCCGAAGCCGCCTACAGGGTGGACGGCGGCTACAGCAAAGAGGCAATGGAGGTTATCCACGAAGCCATCGACTACTGGTGCTGCCATTCAGTAGGCTACAACATGGATACCGTCGAGGAATACCGCAAATTAGGGATCGAGGACTGGGTCTACGGTCCGATACTTTACGAGCGCCGGGGGAACAGCGGGGTCGGAAGCTCTACGTTTATCGACCTCGAGCTGACTAACGAGCGGGTGATAAGCTGGGCCTGCTGGAAATACCGCACCCTGACCTGGTGCAGCTGGGGCATCGGCAGCCAGTGGTCTCCGGCCTGGTACAGCCCGGAGACCTGGAAGCATGTTATCCGCCGCCAGGAGCAGGACACCTATTTCCGCAGTTACAACGGTAACGGCCAGGTGGTATACGCCCCCGGGGTGGTGCCTTCGGTGAACGTTATCTGCCCGAGCATAAGACTCAAAAACATGCGCGACGGTGTAGAGGAATATGAATATTTCCGCCTTCTCACCAGTCTGGACGGCAATGCAGACAGAGCGGACGCCGTGGTGAATAAAATCATCAACCGCCCGTTCGGCAGGCAGAGTCTCGGCAATCTGGACGTCTGGAATCACAATCCTGAAGACTGGGACGCCGCGCGCATCGAGGTCGGGGAACTGATCGAACAGGCGGCAGCCAGATAGAGCACAAGATGCGCATCAGCTAAAAGCCTGCCGCTCAGGACGCTTTTCAGCCGCGAAGGCACGGGGATGGTCATCTGGAAAACGAGCTGGGATGATGACGGAACGACGGTATTTTCAAATGCGGCAACTATTTCGGCGATCACGGCCACTTTGACCAGCGTAGCCTGCTCGGCCTGGCGCAGGGCAAAAGCTATCTGTTCCTCCGTGTAATGGCTCTTGCGCAAGGCAGAATCCTTCTCGTTGACTGATTATATACCAGTACTCCAATTCCGCCAAACCCTAACATTATCATTGGACCTATTTCCGGGGAGCAGGTCACTTAAATTTCTTCCAGCCAAGATCCAGCACAACCTCATCCCTGAGAATATCACCCTGCATCAGCTTTACTAATACCAGGTATGGAAAGTCGAGATTTAGCTGGGCAATCTGAACAATACCACCGGTGCCCGGAAGCATAAGCACTTCCTCTTCCATCATAGTCAGATTATTCACAGTGTTGAGCTGGATCGAGGCGTTTTCAACAGGCCTGGTTGCCGTGATACGCAATACTTCTCCTTCTCTTTCGACCTTTAAATTTTCAGGCATACCGATAATGCAGCTCATGGGGCTGGCCGGTTCTTCCGGAAAAAGAAGCTGTGTTTTGCCATCCTCCTTATTTAGCGGAATCGGCTGATGGTTCCAGACATCGACATAATGCCAGTTATCCGGATGCTCGACTTCCATGAAAGGTCCAATCAATCTTTTGCTTTCCCAGGGGGCTTTTTCCCGGCCGTCCTGATACGCAGGATAAACACATTTTTCAGTTGTCGGAAATGCGTTAACGTAAAGGTCATCGCGATAATCCGCGACAAGCGGTATCGGGTTGTCGGTCAAAAAAGCATCCCGGTTTTCACGGATAATCCTGCTGTAACGATGGATCAAGATGCGCTCATGAGGCGGGACCAGGGCGATGTCACCAAAATTATCTTCCCAGATAAAGAGGCCGTTGCCGTTGAATAAAGCATTATAAACGAGTTCCTCGCGGTTTCGCATTGCCCGGAGGGTGTTGTAAACGATATGCTCCGGGATGACGAATCGCAAAAGATCCACATTGGGCATTTTATTGCTCGTGGGCGCTCTTTCCTGCCAGCTACCTGTAATCAGGGCTGCCGTTTTCAGATTTGGCCTGCTTTCGGTCATATAAATAATATCCGGGTTGACAGCGTCAAGAGCTTCACGGAAAGACATATCGGTTTCATTCATGGTATCCAGGTAAAGCCCGTCACCGCCAATCGCTTTCAAGGCCCGGGCGCACTGCTCGGCATGATCTCTGCGGCCTCTCATGATATCCCACGGGTTGTAAGAGAAGAAAACTTTTACCCCACGTGCATGGGCCCGGTCTACCAGTTGACGCAAGCCTTCCAGCCCTCCCGGTAAACTTTCAAGCACATCGAACTGATCGCGCTGGTCGATACCCAGACGAGGATAGTTGTGCCAGAGCAGGAGATAGTCATAGCCGCCGAAATTCAGTTCGCCCTCGTCCAAAAACTCGTCGATCCTGAACCGGTTGGTTTCCGGGTCATAGATGTCGAGGCCATAGAGGAAAGTAAAATGGCCTACCGGTCGCTGCCGGTAATCCTGCTGGATCGGCCGCTGGTAATAAGTGAAATCAAAGCCGGAACGGACATGTTTTTTGAATGCATCGTACGCTGCGTGCCAGTCTCCCTGATGGGGAACAATCCGGCAGCTCAGGAGTTCTGTTTGTTCACCGGGCTTCTGAGTGATGCTGAAAGCTTTTGTCCTGAAATCATTTTTATCAGAGAAAGAAAAATCCAGCTTCGATTCGGTAATCTGAAAATAAATCCCCCTGTCGAGCTGTGTGTTGAAGATATCTATCGGCATCCCGGGGTCATCTTTATCGGTCCAATACATAAATGAGGTTTCAGGCGAATCGATACAGAAATAGTGATAGTAAGAAGCCTTACCCGGGAACAGGCAGTGCGTTTCAGCTTCGCTTCCCAGCACCATTTTCTGCATGAGGGGGAAAGTTATCCAACTGGTGACAGTCCTGCCGATAGTTGTCCATTTGAGAGGATAAAGAGGTTCTTCTTCCACAGGTGGAGAGGAATTCAACGCCTCAACCTTCCAGTCCAGCTCAGGTCCTGTGCCCAGGGAGAAGGTTTGTGTTACCACAAGGGTATTTGCGCCATATCTGGGATGCTGGGTTACCGTGAGAGAAACTCTTTCTCCTGATTTATTTTCCTCTACTGAATACAAGTAAGACCCCATGCGTCCGATTGCACAAAACATCAGCGGCGGGTTCCCGGCTAGAAAGTCGGTACCGGTGGCTTTTTCTACCACACTCGTGAGCTCTACTCCTTTGTCGAACAAGATCGTATACCGTACTGCATCATTTTCCAGAACTATATTTTTGACATTCGCTTTGTCAGGAAGGTAACTCAGACTGACCTCGGCAAACCCTCTTGCGGAGAAGATGAAGAGTAAAGCGAAAAACATGGCCAACGAAACAGGATTTTTTCTCAAAAGCCCGGTATTATTCATATTCACCTCATGGAATAGTGCTAAGTCGTAAAAAGAATTTAACTCCAATCGCAACAGGATTGTTAATCAGCATCTTTCACGCACCTGAAACCAACGGTAGCGCACCTGTTCAACGCAGGAGACATAAGCCATAACTTGGTCCGCTGGTAAGTCGTGATGGGCCCTCCCCGGAAATACCACGGACTCTCGTTCGCATTGAAATATCCGCCACCCCGAATCCATGAATAATGATGGTAGCCGTCCGACTGAAAAGTATCTGTCCATTCCCATGCATTGCCGGCCATGTCCAGGCAGCCGTACGGGCTGGCTCCTTCTGGGTAGCTGCCGACAGGCCTGGTGCTGTCGGAATCCATGTTCGCTTTAGCCGGATCATAGTTATTTCCCCAGGGCCATAATCTTCCATCAGTACCCTGCGCCGCCTTTTGCCATTCTTCCTCTGTGGGGAGCCGCTTACCGGCCCATTGGGCATATGCCTTTGCTTCCTCCAATGAGATCCAGACCACCGGATGATTTCCTTCGCCTTTCGGATAGGTGCCATCGCGCCAGTGCTTGAGGAAACAATTGGGCCATTTGGGCCTGTATCCGGTGGCCTCGAGAAATTGCTTGAACTGTTCATTGGTTGCTTCTGTCCTGTCGATATAAAAGGCGGGAAGATTGAGTTCCTTTGTCATACTGTAGCGGCGGCCGCGCTCGTCTGTGATCAGTGAGTCGAGAGCTTTGCCATCCCGCGTGCCTGCACTGTATTCCACGTGGTAAGTAAATTTCCCGGCAGGCACCAGCACCATGTCGGAGTAATCGGCAGATTTGGCAAATGCTCTTTGGGCAGAAATCAATCCAGATATAATCACCGCAAATTGGATGATAAAACGTTTATGATTCATCTTCCCTCCTGTGAAAGAGCAGTCGGTAGAAGTTACTATGGTACAAGAAAAAAATAAACACAGGTGTTTGAGGGACCTCCGTTTACAAGCTCTAAAAAACTGGGGAGACCCCCACGCAGAGAAAATCCCGCAGGCCCCGGCCTCCAAGAAGTGTCCTTTTTTTGGATACTGCATTAGCGAGTGATTTTCAGATCGTCGATCCAGGCTCGCTGCTCGTGCGGCACACCGGGCCCGAAATAGGGCAGCATCAAAAACTGGTTGATTTTCATGGTCGGGTGCTGGCCCGTGCGGAACAGTACGTCACGGTAGTCCATAATCAACTCACCGTCGTACCAGTACTGCAGCACTCCATCGTTGATCCCTTTACCGTCAACAATACTATTGAGCTTGAACCGCGCCTTGATGTGGTGCCAGTCGTTTTTGTAGTAAGGACCCGGCTGGTCGCTGAAATAAATCTTGTCCGGTCCCCAGCCCTTGCCGTTCCAGTACATTTCACCGCTCTTGTAATGACCGCCGCCGTAACCATCCGGGTCCCCGTTGCCGCCGGCGACCGATCGCTTTTCAGTCACCCCGACCAGGTTTTCTCCGGCCCGGGCCTGGTCCATGTTCTGCCCGTCCTGGATCAGCAGTCTAGGCCTGCCGCCGACCGCCTCGACGTAAAGAGTCAGGTGACTGAACGCGCCACCGTCATAAGGACCGTTTTCAGTGGTCATGAAATGCAGCATGTGCGGGTGGTAGCTCCTTCCCGACCAGTCCCAGTCAGTGCTGAACTTGATGTAGAAGCTCAGGGTGACACTTTCGGTGGGGGTAAAGAGCACCCTGCCGTGCCCGCCCACCGGTTTTCGATCTCCTTTTTTCTTCCAGTGCCAGACACAACTGTGGCCGCTGCCCTGGATATGGTCGGCCGAGGTTATTTCTAAGTCGGGACTGTCGTACCAGCCCCTGGAGGCCCAGTCCGTGTCCTCGAATTTATCCTCGAACAGGACGGTTTCCGCTGCTAAAACGGGGTTATTTAGCGGCAAGAGAAAAAGAACGCTTACGAAAAAGCCGAGAACCGCCAAGAGGGTTTGCGAGAGTTTCCTAATCCGGAAACCGCTTTTCAACCTGGATTTCTTACTCATATCTCCTCCTCCTCAGCTTTGTTTGAGTAGCCGTGTTCTTCCCAGGCAATCGGTGATGCAAATAAGCAGCGCGGTGGAAAGTCCAAAAAAAATTGCTTCCCAACCACATTTATTGCTCCACCTGGATCTCGCCCAGAATGTTCACTCCACAACCTCCCTCAGCATTTGTCCACCAGGGCACATCGCGGTTTGCCACGCGCACAGCATAGCGTGAATCCATCCGGATGCTTTGGGAAGCGTCAGGCATCCATAATCCAAGTCTGTATCGACCGAGCTCGAGATCCGTCGGCACACTTAGCTGATCTTCGATCTTTTGAACCAATGGCTGGTATGTTTCATCACCCGGCTGGAACGGCTGCCATGCTCGCGGGTCGGTATCCTCGACCCTGAATTCAATCACCTTATCGTTATCATCGATAAGCACAAAGAAGAGCGGGCGGGGGTTATGCAATGTCGAAAAACCGCGGTTAATCAGACTGACCTTAACAGTTAATACGCTTCCCGGCTTCACAGTCAGCGGGAATGAAGCCGACTGCAGCTCGAGGCGGTAGCCGAGGTGGTCGCGGATGTATTCAAACTGAGTGCGGGGCACTGTTATTCCGGAGCCATCTTCGAAGTAACCGTCTGAGACAGGCAACCTGGCTTTGCGCACCTCATCAAGAGTCAATGGCACTTGCATCCAGCGGTCAATTGCACCGGGTTTTCCTTCAGGATGGCGTTCGGAAAAGTTGTGAGCCAGGCTGAGAACGCTATAGTGATGTAGACGCAACCTGGTCGCCGCACGCAGCCCATCGATCGTGTCGTCGCCCCAGAACAGTTCGCCGCTTACCGCGAGATAAGGGCTTTCCCTGGTCATGTAATCGAACTCCGGGTTACCGGGGTTCGCATGGAAAGGGCCTTCGGTCCACGTCCAGCCGTCGTTGTTGCCTGCCAGAAAACCATCGTTATGAAAGCCGATGCGTGCAGCCGGGGTCCCGGTGTGGGCAGTTCGGGAGTTCACCTCCTGATACGCATTCAGAGCCGGCTGACTGAGTACCCAGCGTTTGTATTTAGGAACCCGCACCTGAGTCATGCGGCTCTCAGGCAGCACTTCGAGAATTTTTGCAGCTATGGCTGCCAGTTTCGCGTGATCTTTCTCCAGGCCGTGTGTCGAGCTGTGCCACTCACCCCAGGCGCCGACTAATCCGGCCTGCAAGAGATAGATGATATCGGCATTTTCCCGTATAACGGGCGCGAGTTGTTCGAGATGACCGAGAATGGTTTCCAGCGTTGGCCCACCGGCTCGCTTCATGTCTTTTTCGTAGGCGAAACGCAGCACGGCTTTTAAACCATGCTCGCGCAATTTGTCCAGGCTCTTTTGCAAAAGCATGAGCTTTTCAGCAGAGAGCGGCCGGTCATTAAATCTGTCCAGGTAGCAATAGGTCTGAACCATCGTGAGACCGTGCTTCTCGTAGCGCTGAGCGTCCAGAATCCACCAGTCGTCGCTGTAGCCGGGAGAGACCCTGCCTTTGAGGTGGAAAGCCGGGTTCGGTCCCCAGGCGGGCGTGCCCGGAGGGTCGGCAAACACTGTCTGGTTGCGGAAACCCCGCTCCGGGTTGCGCAATCCATTTCTGCCGTCAGGATCGGCCGGCCGGATGCCGTGATAATCCATAGTTTGAGTTTGCGTGCCCTGTTTCTGTCCTGAAGGCTGGCAGGCGACATGAAAGGCCGCAAAGCTCAGGATGATCAGCAAAACTTTACAAGAACTTTTTTGATAACTTATGGGTTCCATCCCAACTCTCTCTCTCTTGAAAGCCAAGGATTTAATGCTTCATTTTCTCTTGGAAGTCGTAAAACATTTTCTCCCGTGCCGCGGGTGAAATCCGGGGAAATCGACCGGAGCGCTTTTTCTCTTGCCACCAGCCGGGACACTTCGCCGGATAAGACCAGAGCCAGGCTTTCTGCGACAGATTCTCCGATGAATCTTATGCGGTTCGTCTTTCCCAAGCTCATAGCCTCTCCCTTGCAAGGGCAGTTTTTGGCGCTTAGGAAGAGGCAAAGCCAACGTTCACAGATTTTCCTCCAGCCATTGCAGGATGTCGCTGTTGTATTCCTGCGGCGGGAGGTAGTGCCCCTCGTCATATTCAACAAGTTTTTTTCGTGTCGGTACAGAGTCGAAAAGCGCCTTGGCCCGGGCGTTGCGGTACTCATCGTCCCGTTTGGCAAGTACCAGCAGCAGGGGAGAAGAGATACGCGGGAAAAAATTGCTCGCGTTTAGCACTCGAGCCGGAGGTGTCTGCTTGTTGACAAACTCCGTGCCCGGTACGGTGAGTACAGTGGTTTTGATCCTCGGTTCCACCGCGCTCAGGATCGAGCCGATCCAGCCGCCGAGGCTACCGCCGAGAATGGCGATCCTTTCCGGATCGATCTCGGGGCGCGTGTGCAGGTAATCGATACCGCGCCTCAGATCAGCTACACTCTGGCACATCCATTCCCGGAAATAATAGGGGCCGCGCTCGCCCATCCGGTCAAATCCTGCGCCCTCCACTTTACGTTCGCCATAAAGGAAATGATCCGGCGCCAGAACCGCATAACCCTGGGCAGTTAGAATCGAGATCCATTCCTGCACCCAATCCTCGTTCTTGCCCCAGAACAGGTTCCAGCCGTGCAGGAGCAGAACCGCAGGCACTACTTCGCCTTCGTTTCCTTTGGGTATTGCTAAATAGGCCGGTACCCGCTGTTCGCGCACACTGCGGTAGGAGACTTTGTAAAGAGTATAGGGACCACGCCAGGGCCATTCCCCGTAGGTTACCGGATCAAGGGGCAACTCCGGGTCGTAGTTGTAATATTCCCGGAGGTGTTCAAACTCGGTGTCCTCTACTGCCGGCTCAATCGGCGAGCCGTCAGAGGTGGCCGCAAGCGAAAAGGGAAAGCATGAAGCCAGGAAAACGGCGATGGTCGCAAGTTGCATATGACTCATAACGCAGGACCTCCATAAGAAGTTCAAAACTGTTGTTTGATAAAGCGGCCGATGGCGACTCCGGCGGCCTTCTTTGATTCTGCTTCTTCAGGGTTCCATTGCTAATCCATTCTGTGAGATGTACTTTTTACCCGAATCGTTTGCGGTATTCCTTTGATCCAGTCATAGTAAAGAATCCGATTTTCCACCAGCCGGCCATCAATGTAAAGCCGAAAGCCAATCCGATAGTTCCGGTCTGGCGGTAAATAAACCCTGTCTCCCTGTTCGCGGATGCCCAGGTAATCTTCGAGAGAAGCGGGCAGGGAGGCTTGGGCTTCATTGCCGGCCGCCAGCACTACTTCCTGGCCGAAAGGCACAAGTTCGAGGTTGGCCGTAAGGATTATTTCGCCAGTGGCCATGCGATACACCTTCCTGCCCAATGGCCAACGGGGCGCTTCGGAGTCATCGGTCAGGAAAGGTTCGAAGATGAGCGTCCTTTCCCTGGAAGTCATCATTTCCAGCCCCACTTCCAGCATGATCCATTCTCCAATGCGGACCACTGCGTCCGGCCCCATTCGGGTCCGAGTCTCACTATTTCCACCCCCCCGCTTTCCACTCCAGGCCCGGTAAAAACCCACGTGCATGGCCGGAGAGTTGAGCGGCTCCACTGCTACCTCTTTTACCGGATAGCGGCCCACTATCCGCCCGACATTATTAACAAGCAGCGCGGTTGTCCTGGTCGGTCCGGGCAGGATGAACTGTGCCTTGGGTATGGTTTCAGAAAACTCCCAGCGACTCTTGCCATTAGCCAGGAGACGGCGGCAGAGGATGTTATAGTCTACGTGCTCTTCAGCTCTGAGCCAGAACTGGTAACCAGTAAGGGGACGGGAAGATGAGAGCCTAACCCTCGCAATCAAATCGTAATCGGTTTCTTCCCATGCCACTTCAACCTGGAAATCAACCGGAATAGTATCCTCCACGCCGGGGTGGTATAGCGAGTCCAGGGCCCCGCCCAAACGCCATATTTCGGTCATATCGGTTATCTCGGCCTGGTCAGACTCCGGCTTGGAAATCACTTCGTCAGCCTCGCCGTCCAGGTCGCGGTCGTAGGAAAAGGTATCAAAAAAACCGTCATTGTCCGCGTCACTGTAAGTAACGATCTCCCGCGCATAGCGCCGGATGTTTTCCTCGGTCGGTCGCAGGTCGAAGCGGTGGCGACGGCAGTCGGGGTCACGGTACCAGATCCCGTCCTCTGCTTCGTACAGGTGATAGAGGCTGTCGATGGGGGAGAGATAGATCCGGAAGTTCGAGTCCGCATCCCGGTCGAAATCCCGGCGCGAGCCGATAAAAGCGGTCTTTGGATCGAAATCGTAATAATAGCCCCAGATACTCTCCAGCCGGTGGCTGCTTACGTCCTTGGTCCGCCCGGCGTCTTCGGTGTCCTCGAGCCAGTTAAGCGAGATGGTTCGCCAGGGAGCGTGAAGAGTATAGTAGACGCTGGAACTTGCCGGCACGAAGTCCCTGCCGAAATCGAAAGCGCTACCGCGTTCCCGGTAGTAGCCGGGCAGGTCCAAACCTACGATAAAGTCCCATAACTTGAGCTGGTCGCCGGCCCACCAGCCGCGGGGCACTTCACCCAAAGTATGAAAAGCCACGTCGTAATCCACGTGAGCATCAATCGGCTTTAACGGATCATCCAGGCTGTATCTACGGGGCGCGTCGCCGTCCCAGTCAAAGCTCCAGCGCATCATCCCGCTACCGTAATCCCGCAGGTGCATGTCGGTGAAACCGTCCTGGTCAAAGTCATACCAGCGGTGCGCCTCGCCGGTGCTGCGGCGGCCCTCGAGGCCCATTCCATGCGACTCTCTGGGATGCCTTTCCCGAAACTGGAACGTGCCGGTCCCATCGGCGTCCAGATTACTCCATAACGAGGCAAAAGGATAATCATGCGCCGGGAACAGGTTGTCATCGTCCTCGTCCAGATAGACCCAGGCGCCGAAACCGTGGATCAAGCCTCTCCAGGTCTGCCTCATACAGCGATTGCCGGTAATATAATTGTAAGTTTGTTCCGAGGAGGACAGGTTGTAAGTGGGGTAATCGCAGCGCAAATCAGCGTCTCCGTCCCCGTCTGTGTCCTGGTATCTTATCCTCTGGTGTGCGAATCCTTTTCCTGTCAGATCCAGTTCATGAAGGTCGGAATCCCGGTCATCGCAGGTGCCATCATCATCCAGATCAAGACAGCGCCACAGCCAGCCCTCGGAGGTGTCCACGCGCCCGTCACCGTTGCGGTCGATGTAGATCAGAAGCTCGTCCGGCTCACCATCGAGGTCGAATTCTGCTTCACTCCATAATCTGGCTTCCAGGGTATCCTTATTTATGATAAGATGGAGATCTCCGATTTTATCCGGGCGTTTGTTGGAATTCAGATCCAAGACCGATATCAGCTCGAGTTTACCGTCATTATCAATATCGGTGGTATATTGCCACTCCAGAGTGGATTGTTGAGAGCAGCCGGCGGATGCAGAAATTATTATCAGAAGCATTGTGGCTTTTTGCGCCATCTGACTTCCTCCGGATGTCGAGTTTATTATTGCTATACCTCGGGGAACTGTACCACTAACATTGAAAGAACGCAAGCTTTGAGCTTGCTACTGTATATCGCCATGGTTCTGTGAATCAGAGCAGTACTGCACCCCACTCAAAGATCAAGCCTTAGTCATAGATCGGGCTAACTCAGAGATCGCTCTGTACAGCGCGGATATGAATTTGCTAGCTGATGGTTATGAGGAGAGGGTCAGGCTAAGCAACAGAATTAGCTCATTCCACTAGCTATTGAAAACAACGTTTAAAAGAAATGGCGGGCCCGACGATACTCGAACTCGCGACCTCCGGCTTGACAGGCCGGCAAGATGTAACTTTTTGTGCCTGTATTTCCTCTGGAATCCTAGAAAAATGTTGGGGATAGTGTTGAGGGTGAGAAAGAGTTGAAAAACAAAAAGGGTTCGAGATGCCTCTCAAACCCTTTTATAACAAAATGGTGAGCCGTACAGGGATCGAACCTGTGACCCGCTGCTTAAAAGGCAGATGGCAATGTGTTTTCACCGATTCTCTAACTCATTGAATACCAATTCAAAAGCGCACGATTGCCCTATCTACGCTTTTTCACTCTGAATGCAATTAGTGCAATAGATGTATTATATGCTCTCAAGTTTGTCACAGTTACGGCACAGTTTCATCTATGACTTTTATTGCATTCATTTTGTATAGTAGAAAATCGAATTATCCTTGCTTGACATGCAAGAAGTCACTGGTTCAAATCCAGTATCGCCCACCATTGTTATTAAAGGGTTTGGGAGCAATCTCAAACCCTTTTCTGTTGTTGATTATTTTCTGCCCCCAACACTATCCCCAACATATTTCGTAGATTTCAAGGTAAATACAGGTACAAAAAGTTACATCTTGTCGGCCTGTCAAGCCGGAGGTCGCGAGTTCAAGTCTCGTCGGGCCCGCCATTTCTTGAAACGTTTAAAATAATAAATTCTGGTTCGGGTTTAGAGATTGAAGCCAGAATTTGCCGAGTAGTGTTAATAATCCACCTACAGCATCTTGGCCACTGAAGTTTTTAATAGTTTGCTCGGGTCAGCTATAATAGAAAAGGGTCTGCATAAAAACAGACCCTTTTTTGCTTTCTCAAAACAATCTTCTCTGGTTATGGGTAAAATTTTAATTAAACAGTCTCATCTGTTGGTACGATTACCATCGATCTAACCACCAAGATTGATAATAAGACTATTAGCTGTATCAATCAGTAGTTGTCCCGTTGCTTGAGAGAGGACGCCTGCACGAATGAAGGCGTTTACTTGGTTGATGAACGCCTGAAGCTGGTTAATTGCTGCATTGGCGTTGTCCCGGCTTATTTGTCGTAAGGCCGCGTTAAGTTTCGCTAGTAGGGAATTACCCTGACCTCGATTCAGTGTGCCTTCATCGACGAGATCCGTTATTGCATCGATCAGAATCTGTTCCGGTGGTGCCTTGCACTTACCCGAACTTCCTGCATCGTAAATGGCCTGGATTTCTGAGGCGGTAAGGGCACGATTATAAATTGCGGCTTCGTCGATCAAACCGTCAACAAACGTGTTTCCTACAGTATGTGTCTGTCTATAGCTCTTGCCTATAAGAACAGGATCAGGGGTGATAAATATGCCACCTGAATGAGACACAGTCCAAACCAGTGATCCGTTTATATAGTTACGCATCGTTGTTCCATCATAAGTACCGGCAACATGAGTCCATGTGTTAAGCGGAATCACAGGTCCGTGAGCAATGGTTCTTCCAGAAGATGTTCCATCTCGATTCAACAAGAATCCCAACTGGCCATATGGATAATAAAACAAGGCATACGATTCAAGATAGTTTCCAACATCCCCCTTACTCACAACCGATGGGTAGGGCGTATACTGCTCTATGAAAATCCAAGCCTCGATTGTCAACTGCCCAGTGATATTCAAATTCGGAGCATTTCCAGCATCCAGGTAATCATCCACGCCATCCAAACTAAAAGCTCCTCCCACTATTCCAGTAGCAAACGCAGCACCATACTGTAGTATTCCGTGATTGCCATCCACAATATCATTTGCATCCCCATCCCCCGGCCACCAACTCACTAAATCGGATGGAGGGGGAAGGCAGGTTGTGGAAGTTACAAAGGCCCCAATTGAAGATTTGGTTGTTTTAGATGGCGACCATTCCGAAACAGTGAGATCTTCATTAAGCAACTCAAAGCCTGCTCGCCCCGTCTCGCTTGGCATTTCTTGATTGCAACTGACCAGACCTAAAAAGCCTCCGATCAATAGCAGCACAAGCCATATCTCTTTGGATGTTCCACGTATACCCTTTTTCATCGTCGACCCTCCTTCTTTTTCAGGTTAGGTTTACCACGACAACCTTATAATGAAATATTCTATTGTCAAAGAATATTGTCGCCTCCTTAGCTAACCGCCAAGCACAGCTTTTTCTCATTTCAAATAACGGCCAGACTGCCACCTCGTTTTAAAGGCATTTCTCAAATTTGAAATAACTGTTTTATGGACTCTGGCCTCAAAGTCGGTGTCGTATCCATAGTCTAATGGATATTTTTTTCTATAGGCCTAAGCTGGCATAATCAATGCTTAAGATTAATAACGACTCCAAGGCTGTCAATAGATTTCCAAAAAATCCTCCTATCTTTTCATCATTTCTGGATTGTACTGCCTTCAATAATGGTACCTCTAGTTGTAAGAGGATTCAAGTATAGGATCCGTCTTGCAATCTAAAACTCCCACTATCTGCTCAAACATTTCCTGCACCAAATTTTCTACAGAAGTTTTAAAATAGTCCGGTCGGGCCCGCCGTTGTTTTCAATAGTTAGAGGATTGAGCTAAATCTGCTGCTTAGCCCGACCCTCCTCCGTATAACCACACGCTATCAACCTCATATCCGCGCTGTACCGGGCGATCTCTGAGTTAGCCATATCGATCTAAGGCTAAGGCTTGGTATTTAGGTAGGGCGCAGTACTGCTCTGATTCTCTATGAGGGGCGCTTTCTAAGTTGACAAAATTCCCGCAAAACGCTATTATCGTTTGGAAAACATACACCCAGAGCTGCAGCACAGCGAAAAAGTTAGGGCCGCCTCAAGAGATCAAGACCAAAAGCAATTCCTCCTGATATCAGCGATAAGTAGTGGATCTGCCAAGAGCGCGATAACCTTTTTTAAGTTAACGGTTTGATTTGAGCATATTCGCGGAATGAAAGATGAAAACCGGAATTGGTATTACCCTGCTCACGAACTTCGCCTTTCTGTTTGTCTTCCACCAGAGCGCCTACCCGGAGAAGTATCCTTTCCGCAACTACTCGGAAGATGACGGGCTCCCGTCACCAAGAGTCTGGACAATCTTGCAGGACCGGGATGGCTACCTCTGGTTCGGAACCGCTTCAGGGGCCTGTAAATTTGATGGAATAAATTTTACCACCTACACCACTGAGGATGGACTGGCCGGTAGTGTTGTCTTCAGAACAATTGAGGACTCCAGAGGTAACCTGTGGTTCTATTGCTGGGGAATGGGAGTCAGCAGGTTCGACGGTGAAAACTGGACGACATATACAACCGAAGATGGTCTGGCTCATAACCTTGTTTGGTCTATGCTTGAAGACTCTGAGGGTAACCTATGGTTTGGAACTTTGGGTGGCGGTGCCAGCAGATTTGACGGTGAAAACTGGGCAACCTACACCACAGAAGATGGTCTGGCTCATAATACTGTTAATTCAATACTAAAAGATTCAGAGGGCAACTTGTGGTTTGCAACTGGTGGTGGTGTCAGCAGATTTGACGGTGAGCACTGGACAACCTATACGGAACACGGCCTGGATGGTAAAGCGGTTAATCGCATACTTGAAGACACTGAGGGCAACCTGTGGTGTGCCAGCCATGGAAGCGGACTCTGCAAATTCGACGGAGAAAAATGGGTGCAGGTTTATGGAACTGGTAAATTGGTTTATATCTGGTCGATGCTAGAAGACAAAGATGGGAATATATGGTTAGAGCTTACAGAAAAGGGTGAACATAAAGTAGTAGTCATAACAGATGGTGAACCTGAAATCACTATTGAAATTAAAAAGGTTTTTTCAGAAGAAGATGGGTTGCCAAGTTTCCCGACAATGATTGAGGACGGTCAGGGAAATATCTGGTGTGCCTATTCAGGTGGCCTTTGCATGTATGATGGTGAAAAATGGCGGGTCTATACCACGGAAAATGGATTGCCTTCAAATAATATAAACGCAGTTTTCGAGGATAGAGAAGGGAACATCTGGGTTGGGACCTATGGAGGCGGAGTAAGCAGACTAAGCGGGTTGGCATTTACCACTTATACCACAGCAGATGGACTTGCTGGTAATTCAATAGCTCCAGTACTCGAAGACGCCGAAGGGAACATCTGGTTCAACGACATGAATGTTAGGTTCACGGACATGAATGTTAACGGAGTTACCAGATATGATGGAGAGAAATGGACCACTTATACAACCGAGGACGGGCTGGCCGGTAATCTGGTCTATGATATGTTGCAAGACAGTAGAGGCAATTTATGGTTTGCTACAGCAGATGGACTGAGCAGGTTCGATGGGGAAAAATGGAAGACCTATGGAGAAACAAATGAGCGAGGGTCTTACTACGACGATGTATTTCTTGAAGATAAACAGGGGAATCTGTGGTTTGGAGGGAGGGGAACCAGTGTTTACAAATTTGACGGGCAAAACTGGACTGAGTACGGGAAAAATGATGAGTTGCTACTTGTTGGTAATGTTTACACAATGATCGAGGATAAAAAGGGGAATTTATGGTTTGGAGGGCTAACAGGAGTAACTAAATTTGACGGGGAAAACTGGTATACTTATATAACGCATAAGGATATGGGACTTTTTGCATACCTGAAATGGCTTATGATGGTTGAAGATAAGAAAGGTAATCTGTGGTTCAACACTCCGAGAAATGTGAACTGCTTCGATGGAGAGAGGTGGAGAACTTTTACAACAGAAGACGGCCTGGCTGGTAACGATGTAAGGACAATCTATGAAGATGTATCAGGCCACATATGGCTGGGAACCAACGGTGGAGGTATAAGCAGATTCGACGGAGCTGGATTTACCAATTATACCACCGAGGATGGGCTTTCAAGCAATGTCTGTGAGTTCATAATAGCTCAAGACAGCTACCTTTATTTCTGCACACCCCAAGGGCTCAACCGGTTCGACGGCGAAATGTTCAAGGTCTATACCGCAAATGACGGGCTTGCCGCTACTGCGGTACGGAACCCTCTCAAGGACAGCAAGGGCAACCTGTGGTTTGGCTCGGTAAACGGGGTCACAAAATACAACCCCAGCCTGGACAGGCCAAATACTGTTCCCCCGCCTGTATACATTACCCGCCTGAGAGTACTTGAAAAAGACATGACAGTAACCAGCGGCCTGAAGCTTGGCCCGAAACAGAACAACTTGAGGATAGATTATGTAGGAATATCTTTTACAGCGCCGGAACATGTAATTTACAATTATAAACTGGAAGACCTGGATGAAGATTGGATCAAAACAACTGAACATACAATGTCCTATTCCTACCTTCCCCCGGGAGAGTACACATTTAAGGTTAAGGCCAGAAACAGGGATGGTATCTGGAGTGAGGGACAGGCGGAATTGGCCTTTACGATCCTGCCGCCTTTTTGGGCCACGCTCTGGTTCCGGGGTTCAATTTTAGCCGCCTTTTTATTGGCCCTCTGGGGAGTCCACCAAGCAAGAACACGGATTATGAAAAAGAGAAACATCGAGCTGGGGGGGGAAATCACCGCGCGCAAGAAGGTCGAGGAAGCACTGCGAAGAGAGCATGCCGAGGTTGAGCGTTTGAAAAACCGCCTGCAGTTGGAAAACATCTACCTGCGGGAAGAGATCAAGATCGAGCACAACTTCGAGGAGATTATCAGTTGCAGCGAGGCCCTGAACAATGTCCTGCGGAAGGTCGAAGAGGTCGCAGTCACGGATGCAACAGTTCTGATTCTCGGTGAAACCGGTACCGGCAAGCAGTTGATTGCGCGAGCGATCCATAATGTAAGCTCCCGGGGAGATCGTCCGCTGGTCACTGTCAATTGCGCCGCCCTGCCGGCAAGCCTCATCGAAAGCGAGCTGTTCGGCCATGAAAAGGGGGCTTTCACCGGCGCGCTTTCCCGCAGGATGGGACGCTTCGAGCTGGCCGATGAGAGTTCGATGTTTCTGGACGAGATCGGCGAGTTGACGCTGGAATTGCAGGCGAAGCTTCTGCGGGTGTTGCAGGACGGCGAATTCGAGCGGCTGGGCAGCTCTAGCACAATTCGGGTCGACGTTCGCATAATTGCGGCTTCCAACCGCGACCTGGAAAAAGCAATCGGGAAAGGCAATTTTCGTGAGGACCTTTACTATCGTCTGAATGTCTATCCTATCAGAATCCCTCCGTTGAGGGAGCATAAAGAAGATATCCCTCTGCTGGTTCAACATTTCGTAGGGAAATTCGGAGCGAAAACCGGAAAGATGCTCGAATCGGTTCCTCAATGGATTATTGACTCTCTTCAGGCTTATCAATGGCCTGGCAATGTCCGGGAGCTGGAGAATGTTATTGAAAGGGCAGTGATTGTCAGCCGGGGGAAACAGCTCGAACTGGGCGACTGGCTCCCGAAAACCGCGGCTTCACCGGGAGATTCATCTGTCCTGACTCTTCAGGAGAATGAGAGGGCGCTTATAATTAAGGCTTTAAAGATGACAGACTGGCGAGTGAGCGGAGACACGGGAGCGGCAAAGATTCTAAATATCAATCCCAGGACCCTGCAATCCAGAATGAGAAAACTGGGCATTAAGCGGGAGAGGTGAAATGATGATATTTAATCATTTTATTAAATATAATTAATTTCTGCCGGCGTGCAGGAAATTGATAAAGCATTAGTAAACCGTTTAACTGCATAAAAGAAGGCCGCTTGGATATGATTCCAGGCGGCCTTTTCAATTCTGGAACGAGATTTGTAGTTCTCCTGTTACTGATCATCACTCACGACCGATTTCTGGCTATCGAAACCACGATCCACGCAAAGATGAATGAACAAAAACACTACTTACACCGTCCTGACAGATGCAAATTTCCAACAGGAAGTGCTCGAATATCCAGGGCCGGTTCTGGTGGCATTCGGGGCCGACTGGTGCGGCACCTGTCGCATTATCGAGCCAATTTTGGAGAGATTGGAAGCCGAATATAAGGGCAGGATCAAATTCGGAAAGCTCGATGTTTACCACAATGAACGAACCGCCGAAGCATACGCCATGGCGAAACTGCCCACTCTCATTTTCTTTAAAGACGGCCAGGTAATGGATCACATCATTGGGGTGGCTTCAGAGAAAGTGATCGCTGCTAAACTTCGCTCCCTGCTCTGACTGCTGCTGTCAGTCGGGAATTGATAAATCCCGCAAAGGAGGTACAACCTTATTTGCCAAGCCCTGTTTTTCGCGATAAACTCTCTCACTCTGGAGGTTCCCATGCGAGCATTAAAATTGTCCATCATCCCTTGTATCATTCTCTTTCTGCTCGCCACCCTTATCGTACCGAGGATATCATTTTCCCAGGTCCAGCCAAATGCGCATTTCACCTACTGTGGTGACATTAACGAAGACGGCCAGATAAACATTTTTGACTTGCTGGAGATGCTGCATCTCCTACGTTCCGAACCGGAGAACGACAGGCAGCGCCAGATCGCCAACGTGGATAAATCCGAAGACGGCGATGTGAACATTTTCGATCTGCTGGCCCTGCTGCGGTTACTCAGAACAGGTGAGCCGGAGAAGATCTACTGGGGTCTCGGCAGTGTATTGTCCGAGGATGGAACAGAAATTGTATACCAGGTGCAGGGCAGTGGCAGCCCGGCACTGGTTTTTGTCCATGGCTGGGTCTGCGATAAAAGCTATTGGGACAACCAGGTGCCATACTTCTCCGAAAAGTACAAGGTGGTGACTGTTGATCTCGCCGGCCATGGTGAGTCCGGCCTGGGACGCACGGATTATACTATGGAAGCCTTTGGCAAGGATGTCGTGGCCGTGGTCGAGGAACTCGGCCTCGATCAGGTCGTGCTTATCGGACATTCCATGGGAGGGCCCACGATTCTGGAAGCGGCTATCCAGATGCCTGAAAAAACGCTAAAGGTCGTGGTCGCAGACTTTTTCCATAACATTGAGGACTTCTGGCCGCAGGAAGTAGTTGATCAATATATGGCTTGGTTCAACGCGGATTTCGCGGCAACTTGTATCAATTTTGTTAGTACCCTTATGTTTGTTCCTGCCACTGATTCTTCCCTGATTGAATGGATTTTGGCCGACATGTCATCGGCTCCTCCGGAAGTCGGGGTGAGCTCGATAGAAAATATTTTTGGTGTCATAAACGGTGGAGATACTCTCGCTTTTAAGGAGGTGCAAGCACCCATCGTGTGCATCAACTCAGACATGAGCTCCACAGAGGTGGAGGTGAACAGGAAATATAACCCCTCCTTTGACGCTGTGGAGATGTCTGATGTGGGCCATTTCGTGATGCTTGAAGATCCCGAAACATTCAATCGTCTCCTCGATGAGATATTGGTAGAATTCGAAAGAGGCACTGTATTGTCCGAGGATGGAACAGAAATTGTTTACCAGGTGCGGGGCAGCGGCAGCCCGGCGCTGGTTTTTGTCCATGGCTGGGTCTGCGATAAAAGCTATTGGGACAACCAGGTGCCATACTTCTCCGAAAAGTACAAGGTGGTGACTGTTGATCTCGCCGGCCATGGTGAGTCCGGCCTGGGACGCACGGATTATACTATGGAAGCCTTTGGCAAGGATGTCGTGGCCGTGGTCGAGGAACTCGGCCTCGATCAGGTCGTGCTTATCGGACATTCCATGGGAGGGCCCACGATTCTGGAAGCGGCTATCCAGATGCCTGAAAAAACGCTAAAGGTCGTGGTCGCAGACTTTTTCCATAACATTGAGGACTTCTGGCCGCAGGAAGTAGTTGATCAATATATGGCTTGGTTCAACGCGGATTTCGCGGCAACTTGTATCAATTTTGTTAGTACCCTTATGTTTGTTCCTGCCACTGATTCTTCCCTGATTGAATGGATTTTGGCCGACATGTCATCGGCTCCTCCGGAAGTCGGGGTGAGCTCGATAGAAAATATTTTTGGTGTCATAAACGGTGGAGATACTCTCGCTTTTAAGGAGGTGCAAGCACCCATCGTGTGCATCAACTCAGACATGAGCTCCACAGAGGTGGAGGTGAACAGGAAATATAACCCCTCCTTTGACGCTGTGGAGATGTCTGATGTGGGCCATTTCGTGATGCTTGAAGATCCCGAAACATTCAACAGTCTCCTCGACAGTTTGTTAGTGGAGTCTGGCTATCCAGGTGAGTTGAGCGTATCCAGCCTAGCCTCTACAGGCAATAACCGGTCGCTGCCAATAATCATGGGATTGACGGAGTCTGATATCAAGTACATAGAAAAGATGCTTGACCGGTTAAACCTGACTTCTGAGGAAGAATCAATAATTCGTCAAGCCCTTAATGGAACCATAACTGGGCCCATTCTACCTAAGGCTTCTATTTTGGGGCAGAACGTTCCGAATCCGTTTAATCCTTCGACAACTGTCAGTTTTACTGTTCCTGTAGGGCCGTCGCATGCTGTGTCATTAAAAATCTTCGACCTGCGCGGTAAGCTAATTCGCACACTGGTTAATGAGCTTAAAGAAACCGGAACCCATCAGGTAATCTGGGATGGCACAGATGAGTCAGGACGCAAAGTTGCAAGCGGTGTTTATCTATACCGCATGAAGGCAGGAGAGTTCGTTCAGACCAGGAAGATGGTAATACTGAAGTAGTGCAATGGAATAACATTGCAGGCATATCACAAGCGATGAAAAGGCCGTGTCTACCTTTAGTTAAATAGGTGCGGCCTTTTTATTAGTAATTGACCTGCCCCCCGAACACGAATCCAGCTAATAGCAAAGCCTTCAAGCCGCCACCACCTGAATCATCTCAATCAACTCTTGTGGCATATCACACAGAAAAGTTTTAAAATGGTATCGTCGGGCCCGCCATTTTTTTGAACGTTTTTTACAATAGCTATGTGGATTTGGCTAAATCCGCGGCTTTAGCCTGACCCACTCCGCATAGCATCGACTATCAACCTCATATCTGCTCTATACCAAGCGATTTCTGAGTTAGCAATATCGATCTATGGCTATAGCTCGATCATTGGGTAGGGCGCGGTACTGCTCTGATTCTCTATGAGGGGTGATTTATAGTGACAAGCTCAGATGCTTGAATTCACTCATTATTAGTGGTACAGTACATGGTGACAAATCAGGAATGCATCGAGTAATTCTTTTCAATCTATGTTTAATTGTTCCAACCCGGACACGTTTAGCAGTTAGGGGTAAGATGCACTTCAAAATCGAAACTCTGCAGCGTACGTCACACCAACAGGAGAAAATACATGCCATCCCGAGAAGATAACATTTCAAGACGTCGTTTTTTCTTCTACGGTAGCTTACTCGCTGGAGCGATTCCAGCGGCTGGGTGTGGCAGCGCTCCGTCACTACCGCGCTTAGGGTACAAGTCGCCCAACGAGAAGTTGAACATCGCCGCTATTGGCGCCGGAGGCCGAGCCGCGGGTAACATCCGGGGCTGCGAATCGGAGAATATAGTAGCACTGTGCGACGTAGACGATAAGCAGGCCGCGAAGACCTACGCGCAATTTGAAAAAGCGGCGAAATACAAAGATTTCCGTAAGATGCTCGATAAAGAGGGCAAGAACATCGATGCAGTGATCATTTCGCCCCCTGACCACATGCACGCCACCGCTGCCATGTGGTGTATGGAGCGCGGATTGGGCGTTTACGTCGAGAAGCCCCTTACGAGGACTGTTTGGGAGGCCCGCCAACTTACGCAGGCGGCCGAGAAGCACAAGGTCGCTACACAGATGGGCAACCAGGGATACTCGAATGAGGGGACGCGGCTGGCCTCAGAGATCATCTGGTCCGGTGAGATCGGCAATGTGACAGAAGTGCACGCCTGGACCAACCGGCCCATCTGGCCGCAGGGCATCAGCACGATACCGCCCGCGAACCCGGTTCCCTCCACTCTTGACTGGGACCTCTGGCTTGGTATCGCACAAGAGCGACCTTACACTTCCGGGGGTGCGGCGTACGCCGAGCGCAATAGCAAGTTCTATCTGCCCTTCAACTGGCGCGGCTTCTTCGACTTCGGCTGCGGTGCGCTGGGCGACATGGCGTGCCACATACTGGGTGCGCCGAATATGGCGCTCATGCTGGGCGCTCCCTCGAGTGTCGAGGTCATCAGGCAGGAGGGTAAAAACGACCTCACCTTCCCAAGCTCATCGGTAATCAGATTCGATTTCCCCGCCCGAGGCTCTATGTCTCCTCTGAAACTCTTCTGGTACGACGCCGTGAAAGACGCGCCGATGCGGCCGGAAGGTTTAGCAGAGGACGAAATGCTCATAGGGCCCGGCCTGAGTGTCAGACCAGAAACCATCGGTGGTAGAACGCGTGGAAGAACAGACACGAAAGCAGTCCAGACTGCACCCGCGGAGCCAATGCGCCGTCCCAGTCAGGCTAATGGAGCCGTGTTCATTGGCGAGAAAGGGATTCTCACAACTGATAGCTACGCCGGCCATGTGCGCCTGTTGCCGTCGGAGAGAATGCAGGATTTCAGAAACCCACCAAAGTTCCTGACGCGGTCGCCGGGTCATCACCGCGACTGGATCCGCGCCTGCAAGGGTGGCGATCAGGCTTGTTCGAACTTCAGCGTCGCCGGGCCGTTCACCGAGTGGATCCTGCTCGGGAGCATCGCACTTCACTTCGAAGGCAAACTAGAGTGGGACGCTAAACGCATGCGCTTCACAAACAACAATGAGGCGAACAAATACCTCAAACCCGAATTCCGGAAGGATTGGAAATTCAATGCAGTTTGAGGCAAGCCGTTAAAGAACACTACTGGTTCTCAACGATTTGCATTGTAACAAGTTTCATGCTCGATACTGGTTATCCATGCATAGATAACTTATTGAGGAAAAGGTTTTTCATATGAAGAGTCGCCGTTACAAAGGTGTCTCTTTTTTATTTCTAGAGAGATTTCCTGACTTTACCCAAAAAATGAGACCAGCTTGCTGCATAGAGTCTTCAAGCCGCCACCACCTGAATCAGCTCAATCAATTCTTGTGGCATATCCCGCAAAAAAGTTTTTAAATAGTATCGTACACCCCGCCTGAGCTTATTCCAGTCAACGTTGAATGGAATAGGGTCTTAAGAGAATCCTGCTTCAAAGCCTAAATTACCAATCCTTGAGTTCTATTATTATTAGTGGTAGCGTTATTGGGAGTAGGTCAAACTCGTTGCTATTGGATGTTACAATGCGATAGGCATTAAACTTCAACACCACTCATTATCAGGGGGCCTCGGTATGAGTAACCACCAAGAAGAGAATAATTCCACCCGGCGTGAATTCATTAAAAAAACTAGTGTTCTGGCTGCCGGCAGTGCAATGGCCGGATTTTCGATAGTCCGTAACCTGGGTGCAGCAGCCGGCGATCCTCTGCGAGTAGGGCTGGTCGGCTGCGGCGGTCGGGGTACCGGTGCAGCGGACAACATCCTCAGCGGAGCAGCAAACGTTCATCTGGTAGCCTTGGCCGATCTTTATGAAGATCGGTTGCAGAAGTGCCTAAAAAACTTAAACGATCCGGACCGGGAAGCCGGGGCGCTGAAAGGGGTGGAAGTAACCGGCGACCGCTGTTTTGTCGGGTTCGACGCTTACAAGCAGTTACTCGACTGCGACCTCGACCTGGTGCTGCTGGCAACGCCGCCGGGATTCCGGCCGATACATTTCGCGTCCTGTGTGGACGCAGGCAAGCACGTTTTCGCCGAAAAACCGGTGGCGGTCGACGCAACCGGAGTGAGGCAATTTATCGAGACGGGCGAGTTGGCCCGGCAGAAAGGCCTGGCGGTGATGGCCGGCACCCAGCGCCGGCACGACCCGGCGTTCATCGAGTGCGTAAAGCGGGTGCAGGACGGCCAAATCGGTGAACTGATGTCGGTGCGCTGCTATTACAACACCGGATTCCTCTGGAAGTACGAGCGCCAGGCGGGCTGGAGCGACATGGAGTGGCAGACCCGCAACTGGTATTATTTCGCCTGGCTTTCCGGCGATCACATTGTCGAACAGCACATCCACGACCTGGACAACGTCAACTGGGTGCTGGATGCACTACCCGAAAAGGCTCTCGGTGTGGGCGGGCGCACCGTGCGCACTCAGGAACTTTTCGGTAACATCTACGACCATTTCGCTATCGATTATACCTATCCCGGCGGACTGCACGTGATGAGCATGAGCCGCCAGTGGGGCAACACCGATCGCAAAGTGAGCGTGGAGGTACGTGGTACCAAAGGCACCGCGATAATGGAGCAGGACGGCCGCATATTCATTACCGGGGAAAACGCCTGGCGTTACCGCACCCGTCGGATCGATTCGCGAAAGCAGGAACAGACCGACTTGGTGGCAGCCATCCGCAGCGGACAGACGGTAAACGATGCTCACTCGATAGCCCAGTCGACTCTTACCGCAATCATGGGCCGGGAAGCCGCTTACTCCGGGGAAACGGTTGACTGGCAGCGGGCGTTGGAATCGAAGCAGGACCTGGTGCCGAAAAAGTTCAAATTCGGACCACTGGCCATCCGACCGGTTCCTCGGCCAGGAGAGTACCGTCTGAGATGAAGGGGTTAGATGGCCGCTGATCAAACGAAAAACTCTGAAAGCGAGGAAGGCTTTTAACATCGGGAAAGGAGAACGGAAAAATCAGTTGCAATTGCTGAGTTCTATCCCTTGAGACACATCTGGGCTCAGGTTATTCTGTGTTATCAGTTGAAATCCAGATGCCGTTCAGCATGACACGCTGTATCCGTCTCATTGAGCGGATGTCATTGAGGGGATTGCCCTCTACAAGCACCAGGTCCGCCAGTTTTCCGACTTCGATACTGCCCGTTCGGGATTCGGTGCGAAAGAACCGCGCATTCTGTATAGTGGCCGCAGTGATAGCTTCCCTTGGCGTCATGCCGGTTTCCACAAGCATTTCCATTTCCCGCTGGTACGCCCAGCCCCGCTCTGCATGCGGTACCGAGGAATGTGAGCCAACGACGATTCGCACACCCGCCCGATGGGCCATACGGGTGAACGCCATCATGTTGCTAAATCCCTGCAGATGCATGTCGGTGATCCCCTTATCGCCGCTACGCCGCTCGAATACTGCCAGATTTGGAACCAGATATATGCCGTGACCTACCATCAGATCGATCAAAGCCTGAACACGGGGTGCCGTCAAGTCGACATCGCTCCAGAGTTCATATCGTCCTTCACGCCGCGCATTATTATCGGCCAGGATTGCCTGACGAAACTGTTCAGCTTGGCGCAGGGGTACCAGAGCCGTTCCGCACGAAGTGATGTGCTCTATACCATCCAGACCGGCTCGTATCCCGTCTCCTGCATCGACGATCTCGAGGTGCGCCGTCACAGGGACACCGCGGGCATGTGCTGTTTGAGCGGCTACCTGTATCAGGCCGAGTGGTAACCGGAAGTACGCTTTTATAACTGACGCCCCCTGGTCGATAAAGCGGTTTACAGCATCACGGCATTCATGCGCATCCCGGACAATCATCGAGTTCTTGGGATAGGCCGGAGGCGGATTGTCCAGATGCGGCCCCGAAAGAAACAGGCGAGGGAGCTCAGTACCCGCCTGTCGGACAGGATCATAAGACTCAATCCAGGCGCCTGGATCGCGGATTGAGGTAATGCCGTGTCTCAAAAACAGCAGGGGCAGTTCGCGATTCCCATTAAGATGAAAATGCGCATCAATAAGACCCGGCAGCAAAGTCAAATCCCTGCCGTTCACCTTCTCTGCACCGGCCGGGATCTCCAGGGATGAGCGTGGACCGACAGCGATGATACGATTGCCCTGCACGATCACCGCCGCATCGGGCAGGGCGTCACCACCGAGTCCGTCAATGAGCGTCACACCCACAATGGCCACCACGCTCATAGAATCAGGCTGTGCCATGTTGTTCACTTCGTACAGCGAATGCTGCTCTCCCGGATTGACGGCAAATACCGGAAATGGCGCCGTTATGAGACACCACAGCAGCAGATCAATAAATCGGAAATTTCTCATATCCATATTTGTCAAATTCAGCCTCCAGATAGTATATACGGCACACCCCTTCTTTAGATGGCCTTCTTTTTCGATTCCGAGCGAAATCTTTTATCCTTTTCAGCTTGCATTGAGAGATCCCCATCATCTCTACAGTAAATTATCTGATCTCATCAGAAGTATCAATGAGTTTCCAGGTCTGAGCAGAAAAATAGAGGCAATTCTCCCACTGCTCATACCAGGGAGCAGCCTTTTCAGGCCGAGCAACATCGAAATTGACCTGACCCCCGAAAACGAGTCCAGTACTTTAGAGACACTATCAAGCGGCTAAAATGCCCTCTATCTGATCAAACATATCCTGCACATTGTCATGTACAGAAGTTTGAAGTAGTCAACTACACCCCGCCATTTCTTTTAAACGTTGTTTTTAATAGCTGGTGGATTAGGCTAAGTTTGCCGCTTTCGCCTGACCCTCTCCGTATAACCACGCGCTATCAACCTCATATCCGCTCTATACCAAGCGACCTACGTTTTGGTTATATTATCGATCTATGGCAAAGGCTTAATCATTGGGTAGGGCGCAGTGCTCCTCTTATTCTCTATGCAGGGGCGAACTGTAGTAGCAAATTCAGATACTTGAGTTCTCTCATTATTAGTGGTACCGTTCTGGGGGGAAGGTCACCCGTTCCGATACCGGGGCAGACAATTCGAACTGAATAGTCATTGCAGGTACGGGATAAAATAACAAATATCACACAGAATCGCCGTTCGGATTCCAGATTTTATTATAAGCAATTAATTTCGTCCGGAAAGTATACCACCCCCAACTTCTTCCCGGAATATTGTGCAATGAAAAGCTCGCTGACATTCCTGTTGACCCTGTTGATCGTCGCCTCCTGCGCTAACAACCCACAGACCGGAAAGAACGTTTTGCCCTATCGTTGGACCTACATGTCTAACCGCATGCGAGATGATGATGACATAGACCAGTTCCGCCGCATCGCCGACACCTGCGCCGCCCACGGGGTGAACGGCATACTGCTTTCGGCCGGCTTCGGCAGCATCGACACCCGGGACCAGGACGGCATCAACCGGCTGGAAAAGGTGCGCGAGATCAGCCGCGAGACTGGTGTGGAAATCATCCCCTCCATGTTTTCCACGGGTTACGGCGGCGCCTTCACCAGCCACGACCGGAACCTGGCTGCGGGCCAGCCCGTGAACGACGCGCTTTACGTAGCGAGGGGCGGCAAGGCGCAGTTTACCGCCGATCCGCCGGTGGCGATCCCCAACGGCAGTTTCGAACGGGTAGAGAGCGGCCGGGTGGCAGGTTTCAACTCGCCGGCCGAATTCGGCCAGATAATCTCGCGGGACACCCAGGTGGCAAAAGAAGGAAAGGCGAGCCTGCGATTCGAAAATTTCGACGATTATGAATCAGAGGCAGGCCAGCTCGCCGTGGAGATCAGCGTGAAGCCGCGGAGACTCTACCGCATGAGCTGCTGGATCAGGAGCGAGGGAGTGGACGAATCGAGGCCCTTCGGTTCGGGCAACATTCGTCTGCAGGCCAACGCACCCGATGGCAGGCCCCTTGAATGGATCAATATCAACATGCCCGTCGCCGGAGACTGGCAGCAGGCGGTGGAGGCTTTCAACAGCCTGGATTACGACAAGGCCGTGATTACAATCCAGGCCAGCCGGCGCCAGCGCGGAAGATTCTGGGTGGATGATCTGAAGGTCGAAGAGATCGGCATGGTCAACCTGCTGCGACGGCCCGGTACGCCGGTGACCGTGAAGAGCGAAAGCAGCGGGATGGTCTACGAGGAAGGCAGGGATTTCGCCCGCGTGGAAGATACCAATCTCAATTTCCGCTTCAACCACGACGGACCGGAAATCGAGCTTTTGCAAGACAGCCGGATCAAGAACGGCGAGCGCCTGCGGGTGAGTTTCTACCACGGGACTTATGTTTACAACAGCCAGGTTTCGGTCTGTATGTCTGAACCGGCGGTTTACGAGATCATGCGCAACAATTTTCGCATGACCCACGACATCATGCATCCCACCAAATACTTCATGCCCCTGGATGAAGTCCGCAACGGCGGTTCCTGCGTGGCCTGCCGCGAGCGCAACATGACCATGGGACAGATCCTGGGAGATTTCGTCACCCGGGCGGTGGATATCTGTCAAGAAGTGGACCCCAACGCAGAAATCTTCATCTGGAGCGATATGCTCGACCCCAACCACAATGCCCGCAGCGACCGGGATTACTACTACCACGTGGAGGGGAATTATGCGGGTTCCTGGAACCACGTTCCCCGGGACCTGATAATCGCCTGCTGGAATTTCCGCAGGCGGAACGAAAGCCTGGCCCATTTTTCCGGGCTCGGCCATCGCACTATGGGCGCGGGATATTACGACGCCGATGACCTGGAAAACCCCAAAGGCTGGCTCGCAGCGCTGGACGCCACCCCCAACGCGGTTGGGATAATGTACACTACGTGGCTGCGTAAATACGACCTGCTGGACGAATTCGGAGACTTGGTATCGAAGAGGACAGACCTGGAGCAGTAAAGGGGGGTATAGCAGGGATTTTCCACCTGACTGATTTCAGATACGGATTAGCAGTATCGCCTGGAAAACCTGACTGACGGTTCTGATATGTGCTTTCGTCGTGACAGTCAACGGAGAAAAGCCGCGGATGACCAGCGATCCCTAGTACCCCTTCAGAACAAGTTGGACACTTTTTGCTCAATAGCTAAAAGCGGGCTTATCTTCCCTTAGCAAACGAGTCCAGATGTTACGAGACTAAGTCAGGCTGCTAAAATATCTGCTATCTGATCGAATAAACCTTGCACATAATAATGTTCAGATGTTTTAAAGTAGTCAACTACACCCCGCCATTTCTTTTAAACGTTGTTTTGAATAGCTGGTGGATTGAGCTATATCTGCTGCTTTCGCCTGACCTTGCCTCCTTTACAGGTAGATTAATCCAATCACTAATTAAAATACAGGAGCAACTTTTAGGGACAAGGTCACTCAACGTGTTTGGTTCTCTAACTCTACAAGGTTCTTAAGGTTAGTCATCAACCAGGAAAAACTGCCTGACGGCACATATTCCCAGGCATATTTTCTCCAGGGAGTGACTCTGAAGAAAAAATCTCCGTTGCCAGATCCAGGTGGATTGATCCAATGGTTGATACCTTTGCCGTATGCCTTATATAGTTCGTCTGCGAGACTGACAAGTGTTGTATCCAGTGCGCCGGAATGATAGGAAAAGTAAGCAGCCCAGGCTGCGGCAGACGCAATTTCAAGGGAATGTTCGACCATAGAACCATGCCTGGCAGCGCTGGTGCCATTGCAATTCATCATGTAGTCGGCGTATCTGAGTGGCTCTCCTCCATAGGTGTGATTGCCGTCCAGTTTACAGGCAGCCCTTTCAATACTGCCTACCCTCCTGATAAATTCTCCGATAGTGCTGTCTTCGGTTAGAGCGTAAACCCTGAGCATTGCATCGACGGTAAGTACGGTCATCCAACTCGATGCCACGAAGATGTTCGGCTTGCCGTCGCCATGCTGGTTACTGTGATGATACAATCCGCCATCAACGCGGTCGGCAGGCAAAATGCCCCCAGCGCCATTTTGGTGCCAGATGAAATCGTTGTATTGATCGATTATTGAGTTCCGGTAAACTTCTTTCCCGGTAACCTCGTAAGCTATCGTATTAGCTAGCAGGCGAAACGCGGTATGCCTTTCGGTCCAGAATCCCAATGCAGGACTCCAGCGAGTAGGTTCGTCATTCTGCTCGTGAGCGTTGACCACCCACTCAATTTCCCTCAATACGCTCCAGTCACCGGTCAGCCAGTAATTATAAGCCAGGCACTGATTATAGCTGTACATCGCTCCATTACCCGTTGGGTAACCTTCCGCTACCGGTACTTTCAACTTGAAAAGACCAATGAAGCGCGAAGGCGTCGTCTTATCGTCCCAAAGCTTATTCCGGTAAAACTGGGTATGCCGGACCGCTTCCATCAGCGGCTTCAAGTGTCCGCTGCGCATATAAAGAACGAACATGGCAGTGCTTCTGTCATAAAGCCAGGGTTCATATTCGGTTTTGTAGGGACACAGGTTGCGCTCGGCAACAGGGGAGCGGCATTCGTTAAGCAATGTGAAGAAGTTATTGTGCTGAGCATGATCCATTTTTCGGTAATCAGGCCACAAAGTTATGGCATCCACCTCATCAGAATTTTCGTGATATTCGGGGACAGAATCATCGATAGGAAGCATTCTGGTCAGCTTTAGGCTTCCGTTGCACAAGTATTCCTTTGGTAATACAGCATATACGTCGGGTTCATATATGCTGTCCCCCGCAGTGAATGTCCCGGAGTCCACTAGATGCCAGGCCGACCGTGGCTCCACGGCCTCTTCGATGTCTCTCGTACGTCTATCCCTTCCCCATTCGACGTAGACTGTTTCGTACTCAGGAAATATTGAGGAAAAAGTATATCTAAACTGAATCATGGCGAACCGCACAAAATGGCCATCAATTTCTTTACCGGCAACGTGCCTCCAGGGAGACAGTTGACTGACATGAACCGGCAGTTCATTGTTATCAACAGTCAGGACCCTGACGGTTTTTAGATTTGATTCTGAAACAGACCCTCTTGTAAAAGGCATTCCAAAAGTAATAAGCGCCGGGTTTCCCGGTACTACATTTTCCATCGGATAGAGTTTAACGGGAACTCGTCCGGCGTTCTGTGGCTGTGCGAAAAAAGCAGTGTCCGCGGCGGTCAAACCGGTCGATATCAGCATGGTTAACAAGCTTGAACCGATGAAAAGGTCGCATAAAAGCAATAATCTTAACATGATCTCCCGCCAGGAAATTGAATTTGATCTACACCGGAATATAGATCACCGGTTTAAAGATGGAACCATCCAGTACATGACCTGCTCCCCGAGAACGAGTCCAGCACTTAAAAAGTAATTTCAAACCACCACCGCCTGAATCAGCTCAATCAACTCCTCCGGCATATCCGCCAGGAAATTTTTAAAATAGTCTCGTATGCCCCGGCAATCCAGCAAGCGCTCACTTAAGCAGCAGATCTAGGAACTGCTCCCTTACACGATCGTAATCGTCGCCATTCTGAGACCAGGGCGTAGGGCCATCCTGGTCCACGTCGCTGAACGCCGCAGGCACGGCCTTTCTGGCCATCCTGGCTATTTTTTCGTGTCCCACTTTCTGCGCGGCCAGCCACATGATCTCGTAATCCTGTTGTCCCCGCCTGATGTTGTTCAGTCTGATCGATGGCAGCAGGCGGTTCAGACCGCGATCTTCCTCCGGGTAGAACGGCATCCGCCCCGGATAGAACATTACACCCTCGCCGTTGGCCCGATCTTTGCCGCTGGATGAAAAAGTGACTGGATAGCTGAATATCCGCTGGTGTAGTCTGGATTTGATAAACTGGAAATTGTGCCGCCACTGGGTCCCGTGCCAGTAAAACCATGTGTTCATTCCGTAAATAAACTTGGCCCAGCCGATCATTCTCAGGTCAACCGCTTCCATATCCAATACCGTGGAACCCCAGTTCGGACGACCGCCGTTGTAAAACCAGTGCTGTTTGCCCTGCTTTTTCAGATCAGATAATTTTTCGACATCAACACTGTGACTTCCGCACCATATATCGATGGCATCGGTAAGCTCGGGCATGTAACGCCTGGTTGTGAATACGGGCATCCTGTTTCCCGGTCCCGGATTGTTGTGCACCCAAGCCGCCCTCTCTTTTATCCAGGGAAACTGAACCTCTCCCGGCTCGTCGATAATGTACCAGAAATAATCGACATCCAGGGCATTGATTTCGAACCAGTTGACCCACTTGTCGCTTTCCTGGCGAGCCAGGGCTTCGTTCGCGAAAGCCGAGTTGGTTATCGAGCTGTACATCCCGACCGGAAACAGCTTCTCTCCTATTCTCTCTCCGGGACCGCGGTAGCCCTCGGCCGGGGTGAATGCGCTGCCATCGAGATAAGGCTTGTACTCTTCCATCATGGCGGAATTAAACGCCGAGCGGTGGGCCGGGAACCCGCCGATTGCGTCGATCCGGTGCCGGTGGCACTCGAACTTGATCATCTTTTCCACCTGCTCGGAACTAAGGCCGGGGAAATACTCCTCCACATCCTCGGTGAACATCCAGACCGTGGAATGGTTTTCATCAGGCAGGTAAACGGGCAGCAGCTCCACCCGGTAGGGTATCGATTTGATAATCCGCCCGTTTTCCCACACATCGATTTTGCCACGATAAACACCTGGCGGGAAAGCTCTGTCGCGTGGCAAGTGAAGATCCACCCAGAAACCCTGGTTTTGATAAGGGGTTCTTTCCGTCAGTTCTATATCGTTCCAACGCCTGGAAACGCTTCTGGCGGTCGGTGGGATATCGAGCGGGAAACCGCCGGTGCCGGGCTTGGCATCGGCCGGAATAAGCGCATCGGGGATCCAGCCTGTCATTTTTACCGGAGCGGCCTGCTCCTTATATAGCCAACTGGGTAGAGTGGCAGTCTTGACATGGATGAAGTGCTGGCTGAACACTTCTATCGAACCTCCCGGCCCGTAGAGGCGGGGGAAGGAGGCGCCGATGGCCATCCCGGATTCCCGCTGCACCGGAGCGCTCACCGTGATTTCAACCGCCTTCGCACCCTCGCTGTCGGCCACAGCAATCACCTGGAAGGCCAGCACTTCGTTATATAACCCGCGCAGCCGGACAGTTTTGCCGTCCCAGATGCTGTTGGATTTTCTGGAAACGTGCTCCGTATCGTAGCGGAACACTTTCTCGCCGTCTCCCAAGATCCAAGCATCTACCACGGCGGGAAAAAGAGAGGCCGGCCATACAGCAACCAAACAGATGCTAAATACGAAAAATGCAGCAAATGCTTTGCACTTCGAGGTTGGCATTTTCACTCCCGGCTGATTGATCATTCATTAATACTTTATATTAGATTCAGAATAATTTTTCCGCCACGGGATTGTATCATTTAAAGTGGAGCACAAGCGGCTGGCTCTTTCCGGCCGTTCAGAACCGGTAATTTGCCACAGCCCGGTAGATTGCTTCGATATTGGCTGTCGGCACATCCTCCATCAAGTCCTGATCCGGAGCGATGATGTAACCAAGGGGCCCCAGGGAACCGATTGTGTGACTGACCACTTGTTCCACTTCCTCCGGAGTGGCTGAGGGCATCAATGTCTGCGTACTGATACCCCCATGAAAACCGATTTTTCCGCCGAACATTTTTTTCAGACGCTGCGGATCCATCCCTTCCGCACTGGCCTGTACCGGGTCCAGAATATCTACTCCACAGTCAATGAGGTCACTGATAATACCTGATATTGAGCCACAGGAATGGTACATCACTATCAGGCCTGAATTCCGGGCCTGCTCGCAAATACTTGCAATCGAGGGCATGAAAATTTCCCTGAACATCTCCCTGCTGACAAACATCGAGTTCTGGGTGCCGAAATCCGAGCCGAAATAAAAAACATCTAAATCCGCGGCGCAGCGCGAGAAGTACACCTCGTTAATTTCCAGATAGCATTTAGTAACTCTCTCCACCAAGCAGGCTATCAGTTCTGGATCGGTCGCGAGGCCTGCCAGGAAATCCTCTTCACCCACCATGGCCTTGGTATGTGTAAAAATACTGGCCCAAGCTCCTCCGTAGACTGCCAACCCTGTTTCCCTTGCCTGTCGTGCCTGTTTTACAGCCAAATGGAGGTCGATCATTCCGCTGTCCGGCCATTTGATTCTATCGATTTCCTCTGGCCGTTCCAAACCCTTCAACACCGGTTCGACCACTGTATCAGTCCATCTTGAGTCGTGTTGAAATCTGAGTAGCTTATTACCGAAAATGTCGTAAAACGTCCCGTTTTCCGTGGATTTTTTTAAGTAATCCATGCGGACAGGCAGCTTAAGATGGAGTGCATCGGCATCGAAATGCCCGATCAATCCCGGTTCTCCAGACAAGCTCAACTCTTTCTCGAGTCTTGCCCTGACCGGTTCTTCTGCTCGGAAGAAACATGGAGGTCGGTCTACCTCCCGGTTTTCAAGTGAACGCAGAAGACGCTCTCTGTGGCCCAGTATTATTGCCATGTTGGATTGGTCCTTTTTACCGCAGAAAGCGCTCTAGTTCATACAATTCAATCGCGTTTTCTCTCAGGATACGCCTTGAAATATGAATGGCTTCATTTGTGGAAAGGTAACCTTCCTCTACTTTTTCGGTCAGCACCTCTGCCGCAACCCGGCGGGCGATTACACTGTGGCCGTAACTGCCTTCGAGGAACATGCTGTCTCCTCCAAAAAGGTTGATTTTGGTCACCGGGACTGTTTCCAACCATTTGTGCAGCCATTCCCTGGTAACACTCATCGAAAACACAGGCATCTGGCACATGTCGAGATAAACGTTGGCGTAATTCTTCAGGATAGCGGTCAGTTCGCCCATGTAAGGAAACCCGCCGTGAAAGATTACGAATTTCGTCTGCGGATATTTCTGGATCAGGTTCAGCAGAAGAGTCGGTTTTGCATTGGTTATCTTATTGCCCGGCCCCAGTTGGGCGCCGGTGTGAAACTGTATCGGCAGCCCGTGTTCTCCAGCGCGCCTGACAACCTGGTGCATCATGAAATCCTCGAAAGGCCTTCTCTGCGGGTGCTCCAGAGAGTGCTCGATCAGCTCGGAAAAAATCTCTTCAGCATCCCGTCGCGGAGTATCACGAAATAGAATTTCCCGGTCGTAAGCCATCGCGGATTTAAGCCCCACGTAGTAACCCTTTTCCTTTATGCTCTGAAATGCCAGGTCGAGAGCTTCCAGAAAGTCGTCCAGTGTCCTGATCTCCACGCCATATTTATCCGCGATGGCCCTGATATCCTTCGGGGACGGCTGCACAAAATTGTCCTCGAGCGTAAAGTCATCAAACCGCTTGACCATCACCGTGCGCGGCGGAGGACCATTGTTCAGGCTCGAATCCACCCACACGATTTTGTCCAGGATCAGCAGGTCGATTCCGGCAAGCTCGTGAAGGATCTTGTTGCGTATGCCAGGCTTGTCGGCCTCTTTTATTTTCCGATTCAACTCCCACCAGTTGTCATTGTCGATATCGCTGATGCCATGAATGTCCCGGGCCGCGATCCTCACAGGAATCGAGTATGAAGTATATTTCGCAGCCTCCCAGTAAGGGGACAGCTTGGCCCACCGCTCAACGTCGCTGTTTTTCGGGTCCGCGATAAACAAACGGTCCGCTTCGCTAAGCCCGGCCGCCATCATGTCCGAATCCGTATTCTGAGTGAACCCCCAGGGCTGGACGAGCCAGAAAAACAGGTCGGCGTGGTGGTTCAGGCGCAGTTGCTCGGTAATCTGGTGCTCGTGGGTGTCGATCAGGCGGATGGAGTCCACGGCGGACTTTATTCGCTGGTAGACGGCGGAGGTTTCTGCCAGATTCATGTTTTCTTCCATAGTTGCCCCAAGTGCGGTTTGCTGAAAGAACGGTATTGTAAGAAAAAGCAGGGTTCGCAGCGTACTTTTTCGGAATAAAGCCATAATATCCTCTTCGGCCTTGTATAATTCAGACAGGCACGGCTTAGATGCTCGGATACCATCTGAGTGCGTTCTCAGGTCAGTTCTGCACGGTTTTCGGATACTTTTATCACTGCCCGGGCAATCAGGTCGATGTTTCTTTCCGTAAGCAGGATGTCGTTCTGCACCGTAACGTGCCTGTTCCGGCTGACTTTCTCGGCCACGGGACACGTCACTTCGGCGTAGTTCATCTTCCCTTTGTAATGGCCGCAGGTGAGCGGGCAACCGGAGCGCCCGAAACTCATCTCGCGGAAAACCGGCAACTGGTAAACCGGCGCTCCGTAGCCCACTCCCAGCGGCGCTCCCTCGGCGGCCATCGCGTCCAGAAAAGTATCGCGGCTCAGCCCGAATTTCTGTGAGTCAAAACTCAGCACGTGGAAATAGTATCCCCGCTGGGTGATCCGGGAGTCTTTTTTCAGCGGCTCCAGCCCGGGGATATCGGCCAGGGCTGCGGTCAGCCTGGCGGCGTTTTCCATCCTCTTCAGTGTCTGTGCCTGCAGCTTGCGGAGCTGGGTTCTGAGTATAGCGCCCTGGAACTCGGTGATCCTGTAGTTGGGGCCGACGATGGTATGCTGGTATTTCTCGCTGTTCAGGGTCCGGCCGATATGGTGATAGGCGTAAGCGTTGTTGTAGAGCTCCGCGGAATCAGTGATAACAGCCCCACCTTCCCCGCAGGTCAGGGACTTGGACTGCTGAAAGCTGAACGTGCCGATATCGCCGATTGCGCCCACCTTGCGCCCGTGCCACTCGGAGCCCTGGGCATGGGCGCAGTCCTCGACCACTCTCAACTTATGCTTGCGGGCGATTACCATAATCGCATCCATGTCCACCGGGTAACCGGCGTAGTGGACCACCACAATCGCTTTTGTCCGCGGAGTCAGTTTTTTCTTGACATCCGCCGGGTCGATCTGGCAGGTGTCCTCGACTATATCGGCAAACACGGGGACCGCCCGGGCCATCAGCACCGCAGAGGCGGAAGCGATAAACGTTACCGCCGGCACTATCACCTCGTCACCCGGCTCGATACCGCAGGCGCGCAGAGCTATTTCGATAGCCACCGTACCGTTGGAAACGCCCAGCACGTTACCGGCGTCGTGGTACTTACCGAACTCCTTTTCGAACTTTTCGACTTCCCTGCCGTCATAACGCCACCACTCGCCAGTTCTGGCCACCCGTTCCACCGCCTTCACATCGGCTTCGGTGACAACCGGCCACTTGATTTGATAGCCTGTTTTAGACAGCGGCTTGCCCCCGGCAAGTGCCAGTTTCGCCATGCCCAACTCCCTTATTGGTGAATAAAAGCGAATTATGAACTGATAGTTGGCCCACGAACGGCATTTCTCTTTCTGGTCACGATCCTGCACGCTACCAGCAACGCGACTCCGATGAAGACCATCATCAGGGTCAGGCTGAGATTGATCATCCGGCCTTTGAACGAAATATCGAGAAAACAGAGCAAGGAGGCCGCCGAACCCATGAAGACGGCGCTCCAGCCGGTGATCAAAAAGCTTCCGGTATCGGTAGCCTCACTGTCTCCCACTTCACTGGCCGAAACAGGCGTGGCCAGCTTGGTGAAGAATGCTTCCAGCTTTATCTTGTACGCTCCCTTTGCCTTGATAAAAATCCCCGGCAGGAAATAGATGGCCGCGCTGACCGATCCGACCCCGAAAATCTGCTGGGTGAACGAGATGTCTTTTCCCAGCAGCAAATACAGGATGCCGATCGTCAAACCCGTGCCGTAGGAGGCCAGGCCTGCCCAGGCAGGAGTGCGGCGATATATAAGGCCGAATATGATCGGAATCCCCGCCGGGACAATCAGCACCCCTCCGATGGTAAGCATCAGCCTGAACACCCCGCCTTTCACCTGGGCCTGGGCGATCGCCGCGGCAATCACCAGCACTCCGAGCAGGAGGGTCACTATCCGGCCGATCAGCAACAGGGCTCGCGGGCTGGCGTCTTTCCAGAACACCTGCTTGATGATGTCGTCGGTAATCACTGCCGCATATAGGTTGAAATTGGAACTCAGGGTGCTCATCGTGGCCGAGAGCATGGCCGCCAGCAGGATGCCCATCGCGCCCGTGGGAAAGAAATTCATGCAAAACACAACATAGGCGGCTTCATGGGGTGCGTTCATTCCCTCCGGTATCGCACCACCCAGGTCCAGACCGAGAATCCGGGTGAAAATGGGCGGGAAGAGCCAGATTGCCGGCGCGATAAACAGCAGGATCATCGTGACAAAGGCCACCTTGCGCGCCTCTTTCTCGTCTTTCACGGAGAAATACCTCTGCGCGGCCGCGCCGCTCGACATCGCGAAAAACATCATTACCGCGTTAGCGGCCAGGAACAGCCAGCCGAACTCCTGTGTATCGACGCTCCAGAACCCGGCCGGAGCATCGCTGACCAACCGCGACACGTCACCGAGCTCTTCGAATCCCAGGAACAGAGCCAACAGCGCACAGGGAAACAGCACCACGAACTGAAGTGTATCTGTGACGACCACACCCCATAGACCACCGATAATGCAGTACAGCGAAATTACCGCGCCGCAGACGATAATGGTGGTGTTCAGGTCGGTGCCGATCGCCACGGACATGAATTTGCCCAGGGCCAGCAGCATCACCCCGCCCTGCACGATAGCCATCCCCAGGTGAGTCCAACTGTAGAACTGGTTGGTCGAGAGGCCGTAGCGCTCTGTAAGGTACGACATCGCGGTACTGGCTCGCGAGCGCCTCCAGCGGGCGGCCAGGAACCAGAACGCGAACACTACGGCAACAGCATTACTGAGGTACATCAGGAAGGCTACACTCGGCGCGCGGTACGCCAGCCCGGCTGCCCCTGTGAACGTGTAGACGCTGAAACTGGTCATGAAGAACGAAATGCCGGCCAGCCACTAGGGCATCTTGTTGCTGCTCTTAAAGAAGTCGGAGTCGCTCTTGTTGAAAAACGACATCACTATCCCGACAGCCACCATCAGGAGCAGGTAAACGCCTATTACCACGAGATCGATGCTCGAGGCCAGTTTCATTAAAAATCTCCTTGTTTTCCAGCGGGGCCTGCCTCTTTAATTCGTCGGAAAGTTTCCGCTTCAGCCAGTCGGGTATCTCAGCTAAATCAGCCCAGACGTAAGGAGCCTTGTACATTTCCGGTTTGAGCACGGCGGTTATCAGTTCCGTGCGAAAAAGCTCCATACCAGGGCCACTTTTTCATTGCCCGGCTGATATGTTTATAATAAAATGAACTGTAATTAATGATTTTACAAGAGATTATTAAAATATACATGCACAATTTGCTCAAATAATTAGCATAATATTATTATGGCACAAACCGTCACCTTCAAGGACTTCCCTTCAATCCCGGAATACGTCCACTACGATCCCGAGTTCGATTTTTATATCGAGAGGGCTATGATGAAATCCCCCTCTTGCCAGCTTCATGCCCACGCTTTCACCGAGTTGGCGATTGTCATGGGTGGGTCGGTAGTTCATCACACCCGAACGGAAGAGTATCCGGTGGGCACAGGCGCAGTATTTGTAATCACCGACAATCTGGAGCACGGTTACCGGGACGCCAGAAACCTTTACCTGTGCAATATCATGTACGGTTCTGCTTTTCTGACCGGGTATAAGGAACTGGAGCAGATCCCCGGCTACCATGCTCTGTTCTCCCTCGAGCCGTTCTACCGCAAACATCACCGCTTTCAGAGCCGGCTCAATCTCGACAGCAAGCAGTTGGCATTCGTATCCAGGCTGGTGGGAGAAATGAAACGGGAGTTCGAGGAGAAAAAATCCGGGCACAAACCGGCAATCAAGGCCCTCCTGGTGCAATTGATCATTTATCTTTCCCGGCAGTATTCACAGCAGAAATCTGGTAAGGCGGCCAGAATTCTGCCCTTGGCCGAATGCGTAGCCTTCATGGAGGAAAATTTCAGCCGGAAGCTTGCTCTGCGCGACCTTGCCGCAATTGCCTGCATGTCAGTGCCCAATTTTGTCCGGGTGTTCAAGGATACTTACCGTACCACGCCGGTGGATTATTTAATCCGGCTGAGAGTGCAGAAAGCCTGTGAGATGCTGCAAAACCAGGAGGAAACTGTTACTTCAGTGGCTCTCAAGTCCGGTTTTTAGGACGGGAATTACTAGTCCCGGACTTTTCGCAGGATTACCGGGAAGACACCCAGTGAACTCAGGAAGAATTTGACTGCCTGAAACGGCGAACGGCTTTCAGACTTTCCACTCCAATCAGATTCATTGGCGGCAGGCACCCTGAGGAGATCATTCAGATGATAATAGCGTCGAGACAACGTGAAAAGAATTCATTCCAGCCGGCGACTTTGCTTTTCTTCTTGCTTTTGCTCGGTATAACGGCTTGCTCATTCACGCCCGCCGATGAAACGCGGCAGTTGAATGCCGTGCCGACGGATAGAACCTGGCAGCGGCTGGGTCCCGGCGGCGGCGGGGCCATGTTCCTGCCGACAGTCAATCCCGCCGACCCCGATAACGTCTTCCTGCGCTGCGACATGACCGGGGCGTATGTGACCCACGACGGAGGGAAGTCGTGGCGCATGTTCCACCTGCGCACGGTCGTCAGGGATTTCGAGTTCGACCCCTCGGACCCCAAAGTGATCTATGCTTCCAACACCGGCCTTTACCGTTCTGAAGACTGTGGCGCGAGCTGGAAGCTGATTTACCCCGACCCTGCCTCTATCGTAGCCGAGAGGATGGTGGGCGACCACGCCGAGCAGTTTTTCGTGACCCGGGAAGGAGAAATGCGGGGGGAAATAGTTAAAGTCCGGGTAGACCCGTCTGACGGCAGCCACATATACATGGGACTTACTCCACCCTATGAGAGCACGCCGGCCGACGGGAAGCGGACCAGGAAAACCGGTGCGCCTGTGCTGGTTACATCTGACCGGGGCGAAAACTGGCGCGAGCTGGCCAGGGTGCCGGGTTCAACAGTACTCGCAATCATCCCGGGAACCTGGGACGGCAGGCCGGATGAACTTACTGTGGTCACCGACAAGTGCGTTGCGTGGATAAAAGAATCCACCGGCGAGGTTACAGAATATCAGCTGCCTGATACCAGAGCCGCTCATGCCGACGCGGGTGTGGGGCCAGAGGGCAGCGTGCTTTACCTGATGACCAGCGACTCGCCGGATGCAGGTTACCTGCCCGCCGGGGAAGGTGTTTACCGCTCCGATGACAGGGGACAAAGCTGGCGGAAAGTTATGCAGGGTTTGCTGGACGATACCGAAGTCTCCGGAAAGTCCCCCGTGTTTTCCACTATCGCTGTCTGCGAAAAAGAGCCTGAAGTGGTTTACCTTTCCTGCAACAGGTACAATCCAGCACAGGGCGGCAATCATCATTTCGGCATTTTTAAGAGTACGGATAGCGGAGAAAGCTGGCGCTGGGTGTTCCGCGCGGAATTCGACAACATGATCAGCGGCAACTACGACGGCGGCTGGCTGATGGAGGAATACGGGCCGGAGTGGGGAGAAAACCCGTTTTCAATCGGAGTGAGCCCGTCCAATCCGGATATCGCCTATGGCAGTGATTTCGGCTGCACCCATCGTACGCTCGACGGCGGTAAGACCTGGGAGCAGGTGTATACGGACCGGCAGCCGGACGGTAGTTGGGTCAGCCGGGGCCTGGACGTAACTGTCTGTTACGGGGTTCAATTCGACCCGTTCGACAGCTACCATCTTTTCGCCAACTATACCGATATCGGCGCCCTGCAGAGCTTCAACGGGGGCGAGTCCTGGGTGCACGCTACCGAAGGTATCCCGCATGCCTGGATCAACGGTTGCTACTGGACGGTATTCGATCCCGAGGTTAGAGGGCGTGCCTGGTCGGTTTGGTCCGGGGCCCACGACCTGCCGCGGCCCAAGATGTTCCGCAGCGGTAATTTCGACCGCTATGCCGGCGGTGCGGCTGTCTCCGATGACGGCGGCCGCAGTTGGCGGGTGAGCAATGCCGGTTTGCCGGAAAACTGCCCATCCACCTACATCGTGCTCGATGAAAACAGCCCGCTAGAGTCGCGCACGCTTTATCTCTGCGGGTTCGGCAAGGGTGTGTTCAAGTCCACCGACGGAGGCGCGAACTGGAGCAAAGGCGGTGCGATTCCCGGGCCGAACAAAAATGCCTGGCAACTGGCCCTCCTGCCAACCGGACGGTTGGTCCTGCTGGTAGCTCGCGGACTGGAAAACAGGCAACTGGTGGACGGTGGCGTTTTCACCAGCGACGATGCCGGCGAATCCTGGCAAACACTCTCCCTGCCTCAGGGAGTTAATGCTCCCAATGCTTTGGCCGTTGACCCTGCAAAGCCCGAAAGAATGTTCCTGGCTCTCTGGCCTCGCACGGAAAACGGACGTGAGACCGGCGGAGGCCTTCTGCGTACCGAAGACAGCGGTAAAAGCTGGCAGAGAGTTTTCCGCGAGGATGCGCACGTATTCTCGGTGGCCCTGGAGCCCGAAAACCCGTCGCGCGTGTATATCAACACATTTGACAGTGCGGCGTTTACCAGCGCCGACGGCGGGAGAAGCTGGAACAAGATCCGGGGCTACGATTTCAAGTGGGGCCACAGGGTAATTCCCGACCTGCATAAACCGGGTATGATTTTCCTGACGACTTTCGGCGGAGGGCTGTTCCATGGCCCCGGCGATGGTGACCCGCGGGCGGTGCCGGACATAGTTGACTTTTCGCAGGATTGGCGCTGGGGGCTTTGAGTATCCGGCCTGAACAATCCTGCAGGCTAACCTTTTTGCAACGGAGCTGGAATGAAAACCGGAGCCTGGATTTTGCTGGCGGCAGCCCTGTCTGTCAGCGCCCTTTCCTGTAACCCGTTCAACCAAGCGCAGCACAAGGAATCTGCTACCTCGGTCGAACGGCCGATAGATAAACTGAGCGGTGTTCATCCCAGGCTCCTGTTGACCGGTACCAGGCTTGAAAGACTCAAGGCAGGCTTGATGACAACCCATAGCTGGCTCTGGGAAAGATACCGGCAGGACCTGTCATCAATGGTGGCCGCCGCCCGCAGTAAGAACGATCCGGACGACGTACGCCGGCTCGGTGACATGGCCACGGAGTTGGCGCTCGCCTGGGTGATGACCGGCGATGACAGCCTGTACACTGTCGCCCGCGACCATCTCCTTCGTCTCACCGACCCGGCTACCTGGGAGGCTCCGGGCTCACTGATCTACCTGATCGGCAGCCATTTCCTGATGGGGATCAGCCTGTCCTACGACTGGCTTTATCCGAAGCTCACTTCCGCCGAACGGGCTCAGGTGGCCGAATGCCTGGGCCGGGAGGCACAGGCCCAGTACAAGTCGATCGTGAATGGCCGGATATGGTGGCGCAACCAGTATTACCAGAACCATTCACACTCAAATTACTGCGGGTTGGCTTTCGCCGCCGCGGCGCTCTGGGGTGAAGACGACCGGGCCGGGCAATGGATGAATGTTTGCGAGGAGTTTTTCGACAAATTGCTTGAAGTGTTGCCCGAGGACGGTTCCTCGGTCGAGGGCTACGCCTATGCGGGCTACGGAGCCGAGTATGTACTGAATTACTCTGCAATGGCCTCCGATCTGCTGAGCAAGGACTACACCGGTTCACCCTGGATGCAGAATTTTGCCGACTTCCTGTTGCACGGTTTGCTGCCATACCGCACTCAAAGTACCTGGGCGATGACGTTCGGTGATGGCCCGCAGCGCGGCTGGACCTCCACCGCTCAGCACCTGTTCTACCTGGCATCGGTGTACCGTGACGGCCGGGCCCAATGGATGGGCCGGGAGACCGTGGGATTACGGGAAAAAGGACTGGGAAGCCAGGGCTGGATGATGCTGACCTATTACGATCCGTCCGTGGAGGGGACTCCACCGTTGGATTTTCCAACATCGGCGTATTTCCCGGAAGTCGGTCAGGTGATGATGCGTTCGGCTTGGGACGATACATCAGGAACCCTGGTCGGCATCAAGTGCGGGCCGTTCATGGGTAAGTCCCATTCGGCCGGCGCCGAGTTCGACTGGGGTACCGGTCACGCCGAGCCGGATGCGGGTTCCTTCCAGATTTTTTCACACGGAAAATTCTTGGCGATCGGGGCTCTCTACACCGGGTTCAAGCTGACCGGGAATCATAACGCGATGCTGTTCAAAGGCAAGGGCCAGCTTGGTGAAAACATGCCAGGCTTCGCTTCGATCGAAGCACTTGAATTCGGGCATTATCCGCAGATAGTTCACACCAGCTTCAGTCCCGAAACGGATTATGTGGTTGGTGATGTGGCGAAAGCCTATCACCCGGCGCTCGGAGTCGAAAAATACCTGCGACACTGGTTGTATTTAAAACCGGATATCCTGCTGGTTGCAGACGAGATTGAACTCTCCGGGAAGGGCATGGTTTACGATTTCCCCGCTCCCGAGCTTGAAACCGGCCTGGGGATGACTCATAACCGGTACGGACAGGTTACAGGCAATGAGGGAGAGGCTTATACAATTTTCGAAGGTGCCGGGGGAATATACAGGATTTACGCCTGCTATCTCGATAACTCGCCGGAGCAGGCTGATTATTCAGTACTGGTCGATGGTAGGGAAATCCATAGTTGGAAGAGCCACAACGAAAATATCGACGATAACCTGATTGCGGTTACTCCTCCTGTCGAGCTGATAAAAGGCAGCCGGATATCATTCCGTGGCTCTGGAATGACAGATTACTGGCGGTTGACAAAAATGGCCGCTTACAGCGAAGAGATAGCCGTGCCGAGGAGCGCGCGGTGGCTGATGCATTTCGAGCCGGACACCAGGGTTGAAATGGAGGCTGCACGAATTTCAGTGCATTCCGGCGGAGTGTCACTCGATTACTATTTTCTGGCACCGGAAGGCGCTGAGCCGAATGTGGAGGAACATGTGACAGCTGGAGCCGACCTCGAGCCGTTCAATTATGAAACCACCAGGAGACTGGTAGTGGAGCCTGAATTCAGCTGCGAAAGTTTGACAGTGATCACTCTGATCAACCTGAGGCACAGTACCGACCAACCATTACAGGGAGTGGCCAGCAGCCGGGAAGGGGATGCCACTGAGATCCGCTGGATAAAAAACGGCACCAAAAGAAGTATCAACTGGTCGCTGCTTAAGCGATCGTTCAGTCTTGACGAGAAATAAAGTAAATGCTGCCAGCGCAATGTTCCTAAGGAGAGTGAATGTTTCCAAATGTTATAAGAGAAAGACAAATCCGGTCTGCCTGCTGTTTGATTTTCTTTCTCAGCTGGTGACTGCTTGCCCTACGGTTTGTGACCATTTTTTCGATGGAAATATTTGAAGTGAATAGTAGAGCAGTCAAACCGCCATCGCCCGAATCAGCTCAATCAATTCTCGTGGCATATCCCGCAGAAAAGTTTTAAAGTAGTCAACTACACTCCGCCAATTTTTGAACGTCAAAATTAATTAAGAATAGTTCAGGTTGGTGGGAGATAGTATACTGACCTACTCCCCTGTTTTAGGTCCAGGTATAATGTCAGTATTCGATGTTCAAAAGACTCATTTACGGGGGTAAGGTCAGTCCTTATTATCCGTCCAGTTCCATCAACTTGTTCTGAAGGGGTACACCACGAACCGGGAGACCCTACGTATCGATCCACAAGGTCGTTGACAGGGAAATTCACAGGCTCGGGTTAAAGGCAGAGGACGGGTCAAAACTCCGTTTTCATGATTTCCGCCATTTCAGGGCAAGCCAGTGGATCAATGCCGGCGCAAGTCTCGAAGATGTCCAGGTTGCTCTTGGACACAGGAGCAGGATAACAACGGAGAAGTATGTCACAGTAGATAAGCAGGCTGTCGGGGCAAGGCTGAGCCTAATCAAAAGCCCTGATAGATAGCATCTACCAGGGCTTAATTCAAAGGAGTTCAATGCTAATTTGTCACAGTTTTGGCACAGTTGGCTTCCAGAGCAACTGCCGGTTGTGACAAAGAATCGTGTAACCCCCTGCAAAATATGGTGAGCCGTACAGGGATCGAACCTGTGACCCGCTGCTTAAAAGGCAGCTGCTCTACCAACTGAGCTAACGGCTCATGGTAATCAGTGGCTAATATTTATTCTATCCAACTTTCACCGCCGGGCGGGTAACCACTCAGAACCCGTACCCGCGGTTGATAATCTGGTCCCGCTGTACTCCCACACTCACCAGCTTGATCGGACAGTTCATGATCTCGCCGATGCGTTCGAGGTATGCACGCGCCTCGGCAGGGAGTTCATCGTACTCGGTGATATCACCGGTCGGGCTCTGCCAGCCCTGCATGGTTTCATAAATCGGCTCGCAGTTCTCCAGCACGTCGGGATCGTGGGGGAACTCGGTCAAAATCTGTCCGTTGTGACGGTAAGCGTTGCAGATCCTGATCTCATCCAGCGAGTCGAGCACGTCGAGCTTGGTCACCGCCAGTCCTGTCAGACCGTTGATCCGCTGGCTGTAGCGGGTAACCACGGCGTCGAACCAGCCGCAGCGACGGGGCCTGCCGGTGGTGGCGCCGTACTCGGCGCCGAGTTCGCGGAGACGCTCGCCGTCGGGGCCGGTCAATTCGGTCGGCATCGGGCCGTTACCCACCCTGGTAGTGTAGGCTTTCACCACTCCCAGCACGTGGTCGATCATCCGCGGGCCGATACCAAGCCCGGCCAGCGCTCCGCCAATACTCGTGTTGCTGGAGGTGACATACGGGTACGTGCCGTGGTCCACGTCCAGCATCAGGCCCTGAGCACCCTCCAACAGGAGGTTCTGGCCATCGGCCAGTCGTTCGTGGATCAGCAGGGAAACGTCGGCCTCCAGCTCCAGAAACTCGTCGCGGTGCTGAATCAACCCGGCGGTCACCTCGGCGGCGTCCACCCGCTCGTCGCTGCCGATCGCCCCGAGCAGCTTGTTTTTCAATTCCACGTTTGCTTCAATCTTGGCGCGCAGCTTGGCGGTGTCGTGGAAATCCATCACTCGGATCCCGCAGCGGCTGATCTTGTCTTCGTAGGCCGGGCCGATCCCGCGGCCGGTGGTACCGATTTTTCCCTTGCCCCTGGCCGTCTCGCGCTCGCGGTCGAGTACCTTGTGGTAATCCAGCAGAAGGTGCGCCTTGGAACTGATCTTGATCCGGCCGCCGGTGGAAATACCGCTCTCTTCCAGGCTGCGGCGTTCCTCGCTGAAACCGGCCGGGTCGATCACCACGCCGTTGCCGATAACGCAGACAGGCTGGGGGAAAATAATCCCGCTGGGAATCTGATGCAGGATAAACTGGGTCCCTTCGACCACCACCGTGTGGCCGGCGTTGGCGCCGCCCTGGAACCGGGCCACGAGATCGGCCTTGCTGGCCAGGTAGTCGACAATTTTTCCCTTGCCCTCATCTCCCCACTGGGAGCCGATAACAACAAGCGATGGCACAACAACTCCGGGCAGTTTGAACGTTGATGCGGAACTTGAGCGTGGATACGCCTTTGCAAGAATGTTAAGATAGCCGCGCTGCGGCTGAGTGTCAAGCACTCCGGCCGGATGGGAACTCTCACAGTCCCGTGGGGGCTGGAATCAACTTGCAGTCCAGCTCGAATTTCTGCCGAAGGTGGTCTCCGAGTGCGAGCAGGCCGGGCACCTCGGTGGCGTAGTGGCCGGCAAAAACCACGTTGACTCCGAACTCGCGGGCGAAATGGTAGACGGTATGGTTCTGCTCGCCGGTGACGAACGTATCGATCCGTTCGCTTAACGGCTCGTCCAGTAATTTATTGCCGTCCCCGGCGATAATCCCCACCCGGCGGACTTCTTCCGGCCCGAACGTCAGCACGTGGCAGTCGGTATCCAGGATTTCGTCAAGGCGGCGGACAAAACTTTCCAGCCTCTCCGGCCGCGGATTCTCGGCCAGCGTGCCGACCGGCAGGCCCGAGTCGAGCACCAGCGCACCCCTGTCCTCCAGTTCCAGCAGCCGCGCGATCCGGGCATTGTGGCCGAGTTGCGGATGGAAATCGAGCGGAAAGTGGGCGGCGTAGAGCGAGATCCCCGCAGCCAGCAGGGTTTTTACCCGTTCGCAGTGGCTGCCGGTAATCGCCAGCGGCTGGCCCCAGAACAGGCCGTGGTGGACGATCAGGAATTTCCGACCCATCGAGGCGCAGCGTTCGAACGTTTCCCGGCAGCCGTCGACCGCCAGGGTCACATTCTCCACCCGCTCGTCGCCCTCGACCTGCAGGCCGTTGAGCGACTTGTCGATACCGGCCCAGTTGTCGATTTCCAGGACCTCGTCCAGGTGGGCCGCCAGCTCTTTGCGTGCGATTGTCATCGGTCATGCCTCAGGCGTTCAGGGTACATACATCCGCTTGACAAGCTGCATCCCCTTGACTTTCCTCAGTTTCTCCACGACCACGTCGGAGGCGGCCGTGTCGGTGCTGACCAGCGAGAGCGTATTCTTGTTGGTCTCTTCGCGGCCCAGACGGTACTCGCCGATATTAATCCCGGCATCGCCCAGGATGCCGCCCACCTGGCCGATCACACCCGGCACGTCCTGGTTCTTGAGCGCCAGCAGGTGGCCGCGGGGGTTGACGTCCATGAAGAACTCGTTGATCCGCACTATCCGCGGCAGTTCCTCGCCGAACACGGTCCCGTCCATCCGGCACGATTCCTTCTGGGTCTTGACCGAGACGATTACCAGGTTGGTGTAGTCGTCGCTCTCGGTCAGCGTGCTCTCGACCTTGATCCCGCGGCTTCTGGCCAGATAGGGGGCGTTGACGAAATTGACGTTGCCGCCGGTGGCCGGGGTGAGTATCCCCTTGAGCACCGCCAGCTTGAGCGGCTCCGCCGCATCCCGGCACTCGCCGGCCAGCGCCAGGGTCACCTTCTCGATCGCCCCGTCGATGAACTGCGCGGCGAACACGCCGATCCGCTCGGTAAGCTCGATAAAGCGGCCGAACCGCTCCAGAACGCCGGTGTCGGTGAGCGGCAGATTGACCGCGTTGTCGCAGGCTCCGCCCTTGAGCGCGGCGATAATCTGGCGGGCGATCTGCACGCCGACGTTGATCTGGGCCTCGCGGGTTGAGGCTCCCAGGTGGGGAGTCGACACCACGCGTTCGTGCTCCACCAGCTCGCGGCATTCCGGCGGCTCCTTGCTGTAGACATCGAGCGCCGCCCCGGCGATCTTTCCAGCCTTCAGCGCATCCAGCAGCGCGGCCTCATCCACCAGCGCCCCGCGTGCGCAGTTGACCAGCAGCGCGGAATTTTTCATTTTAGCCAGCCGGGCGGCGTTGACCATCCCTTTGGTCTCCTCGGTGGCGGGTACGTGCAGGGTGATGATATCGGCATTCTCGAACAGCGCATCCAGCTCCACCAGCCCGATATCGTTCTCCGCGGCCCGTTCGGCGGGGTAGTAGGGGTCGAACGCGATCACTTTCATCCGCAGCGACTGGGCCACCCGGGCCACGTGCGAACCGATCCGTCCCAGTCCGACCACGCCCAGGGTTTTGCCCTGCAGTTCGCTGCCCACATACAGGGAGCGGTCCCAGCGGCCCTCTTTCAGCGACCTGTCCGCCTGGGGGATATTGCGCGCCAGCGAAACTATCAGGCCCACCGTGTGTTCGGCCGCGGCGATCGTGTTGCCGTCGGGCGTGTTCATCACCACGATACCCTTCTCGGTGGCGGCGTCCAGATCGACATTGTCGACGCCCACGCCGGCCCGGCCGATCACGCGCAGCTTGTCCGCCGCCTCGATCACCTTGCGGGTCACTTTCGCTCCGCTGCGGATCACCAGGCCGTCGGCCCCGGCAACCGCCGCTGCCAGCTCGTCCTCGCTCAGCCCTGTTTTGACTTCCACTTCCACGCCATCGGCCTGCTCCAGTATCTCCAGACCCTCGGCGGATACTTTGTCTGCAACCAGTACTTTCATGATTACTCCTGTCTGAAACGCCGCTGGTCCAGGTTGATTTTATTGATCACCATCCCGGTGAGCATCTTGGGGTAGAAGTCGGTTGATTTCTGCGGCATGAATTCCCCGTTGTCGGCCACCGCCACCACCTCGTCCACGCCGGTCGGGTTGAGGAAGAACACGGCCTGATATTTTCCGTCGGGAGCGGTAACCATCTCCAGCGCCTCGGCGGGGTCGCGAAGGTAGGCGACATTGCGCTGGTGCTCCAGGTCCTCGGCGCTGATCCCCAGCCGGTGCTCGAAAATAAGTTTGTGCAGGAGATTGACGTCAAGCCCCTTCCACTGGCCGCTGCCGGCTCCCGGGATCAGCTTGTCGGGGTTGGAGGAGCTTTTCAGGGCCAGCCGCACCAGGGTGCCGTGGCCCCTTGCCGCCAGCAGGAACTTACGGCCGCCGGATATATTATCCAGCGCGGCCAGCAGGTTTTTTGCATTTGGTTCTCCGGCATCGCTTATCTCGAAATCCGCTGCTAATTTTTCCAGCAGCCCGGCGACCGAGAAGCCCTCCAGGCCGAACAGGACCCGGTGGGTGGGCAGGACACTCAGGCCCGGATCATGGGCGCTGACAAAACTCATCATCGCCCGGTCGATAGCCTCGTTGCCGGTCACCGGCACGCCGTTGGCCGCCATCTCGCGGCAATAGGCGAGCGCGGTCTCGTAGCGGTGATGACCGTCGGCGATATACAGGCTGCGGCCGGCCATCAGGCGCTGGACCTCGGCGGTCGCTTCCGGATTGTCGATCCGCCACATGCGATGCACGGTACCATCGCCCTCGGTGACCTCGATCACCGGTTCAGCCGAGCCGGTGGCCTGTTCCAGCACGCCGTTGACCTCGCCCTGCGGGTCGTGGTAGAGCATGAACAACTGGCCGAACTGGCTGCCGGTGGCCCGGGTCAGTTCCAGGCGGTCCGCCTTGGGGCCGCTGTGGGTTTTCTCGTGAGGCCTGACAACCCCGTCGGCATAGTCGTGCAGCCGTCCCAGCCCGACAAACCCCCTGCGGGTGCGCTGTTCGCCGGTGCCGGGCACGCGGTATGTCTGGTGATACGGGTAGATGCATGGTTTGTCGCTGCGCACCAGGACGCCGTCGTCCAGCCACCGGTTATATAAGTCGGCCACGCCGGCGAAATGCCGCCGGAGGTCCGCTCCGGAGGGCGCCGAGCAGATCAGGCGGGCGATACTGTACGGGCTCCGGGCCAGGTATCGTTCGCGGTCGCTGGTGGAGATTTTATCGTAGGGCTGGGTTACGAGCTCGTCGAACGGACCGGCCTTTGCCGGGTCGAAACTCACTCCCCGAAACGGAAATATTTCTGCCATCTGATACTTGCCCCGCTGTTGGGTACTGGGATATGGATATCTGCGAAATTCCTGCGGAAAAAGCGTTTGTACGACGTGCTGGAAGTATAATAAAAGAGAAGAATCGCCGAAAGAGTTTTACGCTCGGGTGGTCGGCGGCTGCTCATTTCCAGAACGCGTGATCCCTGTCGGTGGCTATTCGCGCCATTCCCAACTCGGCGGGGTGGTAACCGTGGAGTCGCATCGCGGCCGACGGAGCCCGGGTGGAAAAATAATACAGGCTGAAACCATCGTGCCGGAGAATTTCCGCCTCCCCGGGCGCAAGATGTCCAGCCACGTAGACCTCACGATCCGGCAGACGGAAAAAACGCGGCACTGACTCATCGCTCAACGGGAACATTGCGGTTTTGCCGGCGTGGGCAAGGTGCGGGTTGCCGAAACTCAGCTGCGGTCCCATGCCGGTGAGGACCAGCGCCGGTTCAGTCACCGGCAAGGATGGAAGGGAATCACGCAGGCGGTTAAGCTCCACACGCTGCCGCCAGTCGTCCGCCAGGACTCCGTAAGTCAGATGCGGCGCCAGGGTGCGCCGGCCGCTTGTACCGCCTTTTAGCTCAAGCGTAATTACTCCGTGGGATACGATCAGCAGGGCCAGCACGGTCAACGCCCTTGTTCCGATAAACCGGGCCAGCAACAGGTAGAGGAACGGAACGACCGGAAGCAAATACGCGCTCTCGTCGGGGTGGAGCACGAAAAGGCCGGTGAACAAGCAAACCGAGGCCAGCTCGAGCCTGGCGCGCAGTCCTGATTCGCGGCCGGTACTGCGCATAAGCATGCCGAAATTGCGCAGGCCGAGCGCGGCGATTACGATTATCGTCACAGCGGACAACGGTCCCAGGAGCGCGAGGGCGTTATAGCCTGTTATCAGCAGGTATTCGCGTCCGGAAAGGAACTTGGAACCGATCAGGAGCGCGTCCATGCCGCGGGAAGAAAAGACCGGAAGATAAAACAATAAGCCGGTAAAAGACGCGGCGGCGAATGCAGCCAGGTTACGCCACGGACTGATACCGCGGCCGTGATTGTAATAGAGCAGGGGCAGGGAGAACAACAGGTGGGAGATCCTGAATCCGCCGGCAATACCCAGCACGAACCCGGCCGCTACCGCCCTGCCCGAATACGCCAGCAGGCAGGCCAGCAGCAGGCAGGCCAGCGCGGGAATGTAGTCCATTGTCGTGGCGGCATTGAGCAGCAGCGCGGGAGTGAGTGCGAACAACGTGCTCCAGCGCGCTCCTGCTCTGGTTGGCCCGGCGATCCTGTGAAACACCCAGACCGCCGCCAGGAAAAAGGCGAATACGAGCATGTTCGCCGCCAGCGGGCAGGCGAGGCCGGCAGCCGGAGCCGTCATCAATTCGAATGCAGGGTTGCCGGGGAGCCGCGAAGGCTGGTATCCGCTGCCGTGCCAAAGTCTGGCCGAAGTTTGCGCTACGCGCCAGGCGTCGCTGTCCATTCCCCAGCCGAGTCCCAGCCGTGGAAGCACGGCCGCGGCGATTGCGACTGCGGTCAACAGCAGTGACCTGCGGGTAAATGAGTCGGTTTTTGTTGGCATGGGGCTTGACCGGAGAAAAAAATCGTCGTGGAACCTGGAGGTTGTATATTAGTTTTGTCGGGTAAGATCAAAATTAAGCCCCGTTGGAGTGGAATGTCCAGAGGAAAGAAAGACAGGATAAAGCCGCCCGCGGATATCGGCGTGACCGCGCTGGTGCAGTGGCTGAAGCAGCAGGACCGCTACAGCGAATCGCTGGTCCACCACCGGCTTCTACCCGCCGCCGACCCGCTCTACGGGGAACTGGTCCCTCCTCTGCCTGAGATCCTGGCCCACGCCCTGGAACAGACAGGCGTCACCCGGCTCTACAGCCATCAGGCCGAGGCTGTCGATGCGGTCCGCTGCGGAGAGAACGTGGTTGTCTCCACGCCCACCGCCAGCGGCAAGACCCTGATCTACAACCTGCCGGTGCTGGAAGCGTGTATCCGCGATTCCGCCACGCGCGCGCTTTACCTGTTTCCCTTAAAAGCCCTGGAGCAGGACCAGCAGCGCAAAATCGAGGAGCTTACCGGGGCTATGGATGCCGGGGTAAGCAGTGCGATCTACGACGGCGACACCAGTGCCTACCGTCGCAAAAAAATCCTGGCCGATCCGCCGAATATCATCCTGACCAACCCCGACATGCTGCACCTGAGTGTCCTGGGTCACCACCGGAAATGGGAGGAGTTTTTCCGGGGACTGCGCTACGTGGTGGTGGATGAACTCCATACCTACAAGGGAATTTTCGGCGCCCATTTCAGCGCGGTCGCGGCTCGTCTGCGACGGGTGGCGGCCCACTACGGCTCGGACCCCGTGTTTATCGCATCCAGCGCAACCGTGGGCAATCCCGGCGAGTTCGCAGCTAAACTGTTCGGGACAGAATTCCACGTGGTGGAGCACAGCGGAGCGCCCACGGCGGCCCGTCATTTCGTCTTTATCAATCCCCGTGAAGTCAGGCCGGCCACG
>VRUH01000016.1:0-33123 GCA_019456185.1 Candidatus Glassbacteria bacterium
TGACACCTGGCTGCTCGATCTGGCCACCGGCAGCTGGAGACAATCGACTGCGCCGGCTGCTCCGCCCGCGCGCGCGGGGCATTTTACGCTCTACGATCCGGGCAGCGCCATGGTGATTATCGGCGGGGGATACAACCGCGAAAACCTCAGCGACATGTGGGGCTACGACCCGCTGGCCGACGAGTGGAAAGCCCTGGCCGGCGAGGTGCCCACCGGCTGGTACCTAGCCGCCGATATCGACCCGGAACGCAGGCTGATCGTGCTGACGACCGGCACGGAGCATCCCGACGAGGACCTGGGCTGCAACGAGATTTACCCCGTGCGCACCACGTTCGTTTACAAAATCGCCGACAAGGGCCTGGTGGACGAAACCCGTCAGGGGAACGCGGGTGACGGCAGCGGGATACTCAAGCGCCCGCTGGAGATCGCCCTGGCCGGCACGGAACCCGACAAGGACCGTCGCGCCGAGCAGATGGAGCGGATCCGCAGCATGCCGGTCAACCAGTGGGTGCTGTTCGACAACCCGGGCCGGGTGGCTCCGATCCGTACCTGGGGCTCGGCCGCGTTCGACACGGACAAGGGGCGCATAGTCTACTGGGGGGGCGGCCACTGCGGCTACGGCGGCAACGACTACGATTTCTACGACGTGGAACAGAACACCTGGATCAGCAGTCCACAGGTTTCGGAGTACCCCGAGCGGGCCTGGGACGAGGGGATCAGTCCGGCGGGAGTTACGTTCGGAGGTGCGCCCTGGATACGCCACGGACGGAAGGTGTACGCCTACGACCCGGTGAGCGGACTGGTGATAAACACCAAGGGGGTCGTGCTGACCGCGGGCTACAATCCGCAGCCGCTGCAGGCGGTCGAGCCGGTAAAGCCCGATTACGGCAGCGGCGAGAATTTCACCAGGTCGAGTTACACGAAGTGGACCACCTGGAGTTTCGACCCTGAGACCGAGGCGTGGGCAATGGTCTGCGGCGCCACGCCGGGTCTGGACCTGACTGTCAGCACGCCGCGCGGCGTAATGGCGGTGGACCACCGCTGGGGGGCTGTCAACACCCGTGACCGCCCGGACATGACAGTCTTCGAGGGCGATACGGTGGTGGACAACTCGGCCTACCTGCTGGACGTGGCCGGGCGCAAGTGGGACAAGCTCACCAGGGACGGCCCCTGGCCGCAGAACCTCTACGAGATGACCGCGCTGGTACACGACTCCCGCCGCAACTCTCTGCTGCTCCACGGCGGCGGCTTGCAGCGTACCGAACTCTGGTCATTCGATCTGAATAGCGGATACTGGAAAAATCTCGAACCGGGCGGAGTGACCGCTCCTGTCTGCCGCCGCGAGGCGGTGTACCTGCCGGACGACGACGTGATGCTGACCTGGTCGTACCCGCCGGGTGGCGGGGAGCCGTCGCTGTATGCCTACAACCCCGGTCGCAACGAGTGGCAGCGGGTGGAGATGGCTCCGCCGCCGGGGAGGCGGCCTAACTCGGTGGCGATCCAGAACCGCTCGGTGGTCTACGACCCGGGCCACGACCTGATCCTGATGGTGCTGGGCGAGCGCGAGGGCGACCTGGTGCGCGCGGTGGTCTACGCCATGCGTTACGATCACAAGAGGGCCAGGCTGGTATCCGACTGAACATCAGACAATGATTTGGGAATAAAAAAAGCCGGACCTGTTCAAGGCCCGGCTTTTTGAAGCTGCGGTTATCGCGGAAGCTATTTTTCCGCGGTCCAGTCGGTCCGCCATGTCGAGTTGTAGTTTCCCCCATCGCGCAGCTGCGGCAGGTCGGGACCCGGCTGATCGTTGCGGTGGGCCTCCATCGCCCGCAGGCGCACTTCCAGGTCCTTGACCGGCGTACTGTGGAGGAACGGCGTCTCCTGGCCGGCGCTGCGGAAGAACACCGTTTTGCTCTCCTGCAGGTGCCGGAGCCAGTCTCTGGTGTTGTCAATCTCGGCGTCGATAGCCTGCGCCAGCTTGTTGCGTTTGTCGGTTTGCGCGGAGGGTTCGAGCAGCCAGCGGTTGATCGAGGCCTGGGCCGAGAGCGAGTTGCGGTAGGTGCGCATCAGCAGCAGCAGGCCGTAAAAGCGGTCGCGCTGGTCGTGGAGGATCTCGATTTCCCGGTTCTGCTTCAGCGCTTCGTCCAGAATATCGACAGTCTCCTCCAGCAGCGGCAGCATCCGGCCGTCGAAGACCCGCACAGCCCACTCGACTTTCTTTTCATCGAAAATCCGCACGTTACCCTCGAAAAACAGGTTCTGCCTGCCGATATCCGATTCGAGCGTAAAAACCTTGCGGGTCCACGCCTTGTTTTCAGCCGCTTTCAATCTGGTTATATCCGGCACCAGCGGCCGGGTGAGCCACCGTCCCTGGGTCGTGCCGGAGCCTTTCATGTACCAGAACAGCACGGGCCAGCGCTCCTGGGCGGTCTCGCCGGTCTTCCACGCCTCCACCAGACTGGCGGCGGCGGCTTTTTTGCCGCCGCACCAGCGTGCGGCGGTTTGCTGGAGGAAATTTACCAGCTTGAGCGCGCCGTTGTCCTCGATCAGCCGGCTGAACAGCTCGTCGTTGAGGCTCCACGGGCACTGGGGCGGTGAAAGCACTCCGCCGCGGGCGAACACCTTGTTCATGTTCAGTTCTTTGAGCACGGCGAATTTATCGACCACTGCGCGGGGCGAGGGAATCCCGATAACCGGCTCATAGTCCCACCAGTTGGAGAGAAAAATCTCGCCGTAGGGGTACTTGCCCATCGAGAGGTCGTAGGCCACGAACTCCCGTGTGAGACCGGCCGTGCGGTCCGCCTGGTAACCACCGTAGGTTTTCAGCTTACGGCCGCCAACTTCAATGGTCGATTCGACGCCCAGCGGGTGGGTCACGTTGACCCCGTCGGGCAGCTTGCGGGTGATCTCCTCTCGCTCGCGGTCGGTGTACTCCCAGCCGATCTCCATCAGCACCTCGAACCGCGGGTTGATCCTGCGCCCCGTTTCGGCCAGCGTACCAGCCCAGCCGGCGACCACGTCCTGCATCAGTTTCGACTTGGCGAGATAGGAGCCGTTGGGACCGGGATAAAGATGGCGCGCGAACGGGAAGCCGCTGCCGGAATCATTCGTATAGAACACGAAATAGCGCAACGGCACCTTTTTCATCAGCTTTTTCAACATCTCGGCGTAGTGCTCCAGTACGTCCGGATGGGCCACGTCGAGCGTGTACCTGGGTTCCAGGCTGCGTCCCGGATGGTCGGTGCGGGCGCCGCGCAGGTGGGGGTACTTGTCGAATATCTTCTCGTTGACACAGCGCGGCTCGTAGCAGACAAACCCGGCCTCAAGCCCGTAGGATTTGGCGATAGCGGCGGCCTCGAGCAGGTCAGCCAGGTTCCGCTGGAGTTCTTTTTTCGGGTAGAGTCCACTGGTGAGCCTGCTCTCAACGAACTGGTCCAGGGCGGGAGCGTAGCTGACGTACCAGGGGTAGCTGTCGCCGGGGAACTTGCGGTTACGCACGAACCAGCCCTCGGGGTCGGCGTAGCGGTTGAGTTCCACGGCGGTGAAGCCGCGCAGCGCAAGACTGCGGATATGCTGCCTGCGGTTGAACCCCCGGCTGTTGCGGTACCACTGGTTGAGGCTGTTGTCCCACATCGTGAACCGCTCGGCGAACCGGAAGGTAGTCAGTTTGCCGGTAACCTCTTTCGGGTTCTCGATCCAGTTCAGGGCGGCGCGGCAGATATTGCGCGGGCCGGAACCGGAGATAACGAGGCCGCCGCTCGCGCCTCCGGCCGCAAGCTCCCACTCGCGGCCGTCGAGTTCCGCACCTTTCAGCAGCGCGGATGCTGGTTTGTGGCCGGCCGCCCTGTCGCCGTCAACCAGCAGGATGACATCCCTGCCCAGCTTGCCGTCAACGCTTTTCACCCTGATTATCCCGGCCCCGGTGGCGGCGGCCAGTTCTTTCGCCGCGGTACGCAGCGGGAGCGCGGCGTCTTTTTCGACCAGTATCTTTTTATAGGCCACGGTACTCTCCTGATCTCATTAACTGACTGTGTTATTAACACATAACCTAATAGATCGGGAGGCAAAAAGAAAGGGAAACCGCCGGTTGGCGGCATCCCCCTGTTGGTCGATCTGTGCGGCGAAGTCACTGCCGGTAAACAACCCGGCCGCCCAGGACCGTTCTGGCGACAGTGATATCCCGGATCTCGTCCACCGGGCAGCTCAGGTAGTCGCGGTCGATCACGATCATGTCCGCTAGCTTGCCCGGCTCGATCGAGCCCTTGCTTGTCTCCTCGAAACTGGCGTAGGCGTTGTTGATCGTATAGCAGCGCAGAGCATCTTCGCGCGAAATGGCCTCTTCGGGCACGATCACCGTACCGCGTTCGGTGCGGCGGGTGACCATGCTGTAGATGGCAAGCCACGGGCTGTAGGGGTTGATGGATTCTTCGGCATCGAGGATCACCATGTGGTCGCTGCCGGCGCTGACGGTCACTCCGGCTTCGATCATCGAACGGTACGGGTGGAAAGTCTTGATCCGCTCGGGTCCGAGAATGTGCAGCATGGCGTCGCCGTCTTTGAAAAACCAGGCAGGCTGCATGTCCGCAATCACGCCCAGCCGGGCGGCTTTCTCCATGGCCGGGGCCGTATAGAAATTCCCGTGGATTATCGAGCAGCGCAAAGGCGGGATGGGCACCTCCCGGTTCACTCTGTCGTAGCCTTCCAGCATCAGGTCCACCGAAGCTCCTCCGGTTGCGTGGGCGGTCACTTTCCAACCGGCTTCGGCGGCTGCCCGGGCGAAGTCGGTGAACTGGCCGACGTCCATCCGCGGAATGCCCCGGTATTCAGGGTCCACCACCCCGAAAATTTCGCCGGCCTTCGGGCCCCAGGGCTGACGCAGCCAGGCGGTGCCGGTGAGGATACCGCCGTCTATCATGTGCTTGAGCGCCCCGATGCGCCACCACGGGCCGCCGTGGCCGGTGACCACGCCCATCCGGGCGATATCTTTTCTCAGTTCTTCGAGCGTAAGGCTTTTGGAGCGAATGGAGTTGCCCACGTTGAGGAAGGCGCGGACGGTGAGCAAGTTGTGCTGCTCCATGTAGCTGTAGAGCAGGGTGTCGGCCAGAGGGATCGCCCCGTTGGTGAAACTGGTGAAGCCGGCCCGGTTATAGAGGGCGAACATCTGTTTCAGCGCCTCGACCCGCTGGGAAAGCGAATACTCGGGGGCCTGGGGCCTTTTGAGCAGGTGCAGGGCGGTGTAACGCAGTTTACCGCTGAGCCTGCCGGTTTCAGGGTCGCGAAGAAGTCCGGGGTGGTCCGTGGCGTTGGTGATCCCGCTGGCGACCATCGCAGCGCTGTTGATCGAGGCGCCGTAGGAGCCGTTGAGAAACACGGGGTTATCCGGGGCCACCGAATCCAGTTCGGCCAGGCTGGGCGGGCGAAGTTCGGCCAGGCGGGTGGCGAACAGCTTGTCGTGGATAATCCACTCGCCGCTCTGGCGCAGGCCGACCATCTTGGTAACCCAGTCCAGGCACTGCCGAACAGTGCGCGGGTTGTCGAGCGGCATCTCCTGCTCGCTCAGGCTGGCCCGCTCAGGGTGGGCGTGGGCCTCGATCAGCCCGGGCAGCACCATCCGGCCATCCAGGTCCACTTCTTCGGTTTCTGCTCCGGCCAGCGCCAGGATTTCCCTGTCGCCGCCCACGGCCATGAACGTGTCGGCGTGAATCGCCACCGCCTGGGCGACGCTGAACGCGCTGTCGACAGTGACAACATTGGCATTGTAGTAAATCGTGTCCGGGGCGGGGCCACCGGGGCCGCAGGCGGCGAGGGCTAGCAGAATTAACGGCAAGGTCGCCAGCTTACGGAGACCGAAAAATCGATAATTCGTTTTAAACACTCGCATGATCTGGCCTTGTTGAGTGTAAACGTTCCGGGCTGGCAAAATGAACCGTAAATAATAACGGGTCCGGCCCCATAAGGCCAGACCCGTTTCGCGGCAGGGAAAAACAGTCGCCGCCCTTTACAGCTTGACCACCTCGTCGATCCGCACCCGGCGGCCGGTGTCGATACTGGTATAGCCGGCGATCCCGATCGCCGAGCTGAGAATCCCGGCGCGCATCCCGGCCCGCTGGTTGAGCGGATCGGGCAACGAGGGATCGAAAATCATGGCCTTGATCCGCTGGTCGGCCCCGCCGTGCTCGAAAAATTCCCCGCGCTGCGGATCGACAGTAATCACCTTGCTGCCCTTGAAATTGTGGGTCAGCCTGATCTCGCTCTCGTAAGGCACGTCCCAGGGCTGTCGGTCGTAATTGCGGAGATCGAGCCGGCCTTTCGAGCCGTTGAACACGATATACTGGCCCTCGTAGGGCACCGTGGCGTTGAGACTGTAGTTGACCAGCACGTTGTTGTCGTACTTGATCTGGACGCTGTAGGTGTCGGGGATATTGATCGCCCGGCGGTACAGGCAGCCGTCGCGATAATAACCGTCCTGGTCCTCGCAATCCACATACAGTTCCATGTAATCCTGATTGGTGGTTATATCCCAGTAGAGATCGCATTCTTTCTTGAACGGGCAGGCCCGGCAGTTGGAGTGGCGAAGCGGGCCTTTGCTGCCGTACTTGTTCAGCCGGCCGTAGGCGATAACTTCCACCGGATCGGCGTCGATCCACCAGTTGAGTTCATCGAAATGGTGGCTGGCCTTGTGGCAGAGCAGCGTGCCGCTGGCCTGCTTGAGCCCGTGCCAGCGCCTGAAATAACTGGCCCCGTGCTCGAGGTCCAGAAATTCCTCGTAACTGACCGAATACAACTCGCCGATTTCGCCGTCCAGCAGCAGTTCCTTGACTTTCATGGAACTGGCGCCGTGGCGGGCGTTGAAGGTGACATCCAGCTTGCGGCCGGTGCGTTTCTGGGTGTCCACAATCTGCTGGGCCTGGTAGTCGTGGGTGCAGAGCGGCTTTTCGGAGATCGGGTCCACCCCAAGCTCCATCGCCCGGCAGACATACTGGTAATGGGTGGAGTCCACCGTGGTCACGATCACGCGCTCGGGCCTGGTGGTGTTTATCATCTCGTCGAAATCGGTGAACGTGGGGATCTTGCCGCCCATCCAGCGGTTGGCCACCTGGACCCGGTCGGGGTTGATATCGCACAGACCGACAATCTCTACCTTGTCGCCCTCGTCACGCAGCAGGTTTTTGCCCCAGGTCGTGCTGCCCCTGATCCCCGTGCCGACAAGAGCCACTCTGGTCCTGGCCTGCGCAGCCGAGGCGCCGAACGGGTTTGAGAGAGCCGCCGCGCCCAAGGCGGCTGCGGCCGCGGAAGTGTTGCGGATGAACTGGCGACGGTTAATCGCCCCGGGGTTATCCTGCATCGGAGGGCCTCCTGAGGAACGTGAAAGGTAATGTCTGCGGTTTGTTTTCTTGTGTCAGGTCCGGTGATTATTGGACCGGGCAGGCCAATGCAGGGCTGCGAAAGTTTTCCGGTATCGTTAAATCTTTTGCAAGCCGGCTGAAAATATCTGCTGGCGGAGCACTAATGTCAAGGAGGTTAACGGATTGGAGATGCCGAAAGTTTCCCCGTGCCAAACCCAAGCGGATACTTGCTAATTGGCGGCTCAGGATTATCTTGCATACAGGCAAGATGCGCTGCTGTGAAAAAATTACAACCGGGAGGAGAAGATGGGCAGAACGATGATCCTGCTGGTAATTTCCGCGATGGTTACACAGTCGCCGATCCTGCGGGCGGAAAGTCGCTGGGAGCGACTCGCGGCCGAACATCGGGCTCAGGCCCGGGAGATTATCCGCTTCAGCCACGAGCCGATTCAGTTCAATATCCGCAAGGGGAAGCTCAGCGAGGACTGGCTCTCCACCTACGAGAAGCAGCATACCCGGAAGCAGATAGCGCTCAAGGCGAAGCTGGGCGGCCGTTACGAGCGGCTGCACTTCTACAAGGGCTACGGGCTCGAATTCGAAATGCCGGAGATCCGCAAAAGCGTGAGCACCGCGGCGCTGATGCACGAGTACGGGATGAAGGTCAGTCTGTACGTGGGCGGCAGCATGTTTATCGAAACTTTCTTCCGCGAGACGCCTGAAGCAGCCGGCTGGGCGGCGGTGGACCAGGACGGCGGCCCGATCTTCTACATCGTCAACGATCAGACTTTCCGTCAAATGCCCTGCCCCAACGAGCAGGGTTACCGCGACTATATCAAACGGGTGCTGGATGTGGGGCTGGACTCGGTGAAAACCGACCAGTTCTTTTTCGATAACTACTTCCAGCGCGCCGAGCCGAACTCCTGCCGCTGCGAACGGTGCATGGCCGGATTCCAGGAGTGGCTGAGGCAGAAATATCCCACGCCGGACTCCGCCTACAAGAGGTTCGGCTACCGGGACCTCGGGCTGATCCGGGTCAACGAATGGGACGATTTCAACCGGCCGGACCTGATCGATGACGTGATCTACGACCCGGTGGTCCAGGACTGGGTCCGCTTCCGCTGCGAAAGCCTGGCCGACCAGTGCCGCGAATTCTACGATCATATCAAGAGCCGCAACCCACAGGTCACCGCCGGTTTTAATCTCAAGGGCCTCTACAGCCTCAACCGTATCTGGTACAACGCGATCCATCACGGCCTGTTCGCGGGAAGCTGCGATTTCTTCTGTTTCGATATCGCCGGCGCCGACCCCGGCCTGGCCCCCGCTACCGGGGCGCTGATCAGCGAAATCCGCTCCTACAAGATCGCCCGGCGGCTGGACATGGCCTGTTCCAACGGTGATCCGGGGATCGAACTGGCCGAGCAGATGGCGTTCAACAACCAGAAGTATGTCGAGGGGTTCGGCTACCTGGGTGCGGCCTACAACCATTACGCCCAGCGGATTTTCAGCCCTCAGGCGGAGTTTTTCCGCCATTACAACGACCGTTACTACACCGATACGGACAATGTGACCGATGTTGCCGTGCTGCGCAGCTGGCCCTCGATGGCCTACAGCATCGGGGACGTCTGGACCGAAACCACCCTGGCCGAACAGGTGCTGATCCAGCATCGCGTGCCGTTCGATATCATATTCGACGAGCAGATGGACGAGCTCGACCGCTACCGTCTGCTCTTGCTGGCGGGCCAGCGGGCGCTCTCGGGGGAGAACGCAGCCCGGCTGGAACGGTTCGTTCGCGGCGGCGGCACGCTGGTGTTCACCGCTCAGACCGCGGACTTCAACGAGTGGTGGTGGCGCAAAGCGGCTAATCCGCTGCTGGGGCTGATGGGCTTGGACAGCCATCCCACCGTGCAGACCCGCCGCAGGCTCGGCGAGGGCGTGATAGTCTATCTCCCGGAGATTGTCCCGGCCGGCGAGATTACTCCCAACGGCCGCTGGCAGCTGCCCGCCGACCAGTGGCTGCTGCCGGCCAACCACTGGGAGCTTTTTCACGCGGTCGCCTCGAATCTCCCCGGCGGCCTGAGCCTTGAGGCCGAGGCCCCGCTGACTACCTGCGCGGAGATCTTGAAGCGTGAGCGGACCCGCGAGACGATTGTTCATTTCGTCAACTACGATCCGGCAACTAATCTCGCCCCGTTCCGCGCACGGGTGAAACCGCAGTTCGGCCGGAGAGTGAAAAAAGTGGAGTACCTGTCGCCGGCCCTTAGTGAGCCGTTAGAGTTGAAATACGAGCTTGTCGACGGGATGCTGGAGTTTACGCTGCCCGAAACCGGGATGTATGCGATGGTTGTAATCAGCCAGTAAATGACGAGGAGGAGTGGACGATGGGATACGGACTGAAAAAATACGGGGCCTGGGCGCTGGTGACCGGAGCCTCGGCCGGGTTCGGCTGGCATTTCGCCAGCTATATCGCCGCCGAGGGTGTTAACGTGGCGGTTGTGGCCCGCCGCCGGGACCGTCTGGTTGATCTGTCGGCGGGGCTGGAGAAGGACCACGGAGTCGAGACGCTGGTGATCGAGCAGGACCTCTCGCGCCCGGAAAGCACGGCAAACGTGTATGCGGCCTTCGGCGATCGGGAGCTGGGACTGCTGGTGCTCAATGCGGGATTCGGCTACCATGGCGAGTTTGTTAAGCAGAGCGAGGAGCAGATCGCCACGATGATCAGTCTGAACTGCACCTCCTACACAACCCTGTTCCGCCGCTTCGTACCGCAGATGGTTGAGCGGGGCAGGGGCGCGATGATTCTGGTTTCCAGCGTGCTTGGCTATTTCCCCGGCCCGTGGAACGCCACCTACACGGCCACCAAGGCGTTCGACCTGGCCCTGGGCGAAAGTATCCGCGAGGAGTTGAACGGGACGGGCGTAGACCTGCTCAACCTCTGCCCCGGGATGACCGACACGGATTTCCATGCAGTGGCCAACGAGGAGGGACGCAGGCGCAAGCTGGCCCCGGAGCGAAAGATGGATTCGCCGGAGGAGATAGTCGAGCTGGCGCTCAGGAACCTGGGGCGCAAGGGAACTGTCTACCCGATGCAGGGACTGCCGGCGGCGCTGGTATCCCGTCTGCTTCCGCGGGGCTGGGCGGCCAGGATCGCCGGGAAAGTGATGGAGATGGACGACTGAGGGCGATCCGTGCCACGGGTAGTTGACTTGCTGTCAGGGCGGGTCTATATTCCGCTCTGTTTATCCAGCTCCGCACTAGGTTCTGAAAGGTTAAAGTGGCCGAAAAACTGTTTCTGCTGACCAATGACGACGGCCACCGGGCTGCCGGACTTCACGCCCTGGCCGAGATCCTTCGCGATTTCGGGCGGGTGGTGATTGTGGCGCCCGAGACGGAGCAGAGCGCGTGCAGCCACGCGATCACCCTGCACCGTCCTCTGCGCATGAACGAGTTTGCGCCCGACAGTTACATGGTGGACGGGACTACCAGCGACTGCGTCCTGCTGGCCAGCCAGCAGCTTCTGGCCGGACGCAAACCGGAGATGGTGTTCAGCGGGATCAACCACGGCCCGAACCTGGGCGACGACGTCACCTACAGCGGAACAGTGGCCGGTGCGTTCGAGGGCCGGTTGTTAGGCGTACGCTCGATTGCGATCAGCAGCGGGGACGTGGAGCGGATCGGAGATACCGCCTGCCGGCGGCTGCTGGCCGGGATTATCGAGCAGACGCTCGGTCAGAAATGGGAGGACGACGTCCTGCTGAACATCAACCTGCCGCCAAGCACCGTCGAGCTGGCCGGAGTGAAACTGACCAGGCTGGGCCGCCGGCACTACGCCGAGAGCGTTATCGAGAAAACCGACCCCCGGGGCCAGCGCTATTACTGGATCGGCGGAGTCAATCCCGAATGGTTCGGCGAGGAGGACTCGGACTTCCGCGCCGTGGACAAGGGCTTCATCAGTGTCACCCCCCTGCACCTCGACCTGACTCATTACCCGAGCCTGAGCAAGTTCGGCGGGCTGGAAACCTGAGGAGGCGGGGCGTGGAAACCCGGAACAGATTCAAGTGGAGGCACACCTGGACCAGGCCTACCGCAACCAGAGCGAGAAACTGGTGGAGTCGCTCGCGGCCGGCGGTATCGAGGACAGTCGCGTGCTCGATGCATTCGCCGCAGTGTCTCGTCACCTGTTTGTCCCCGAGGCGCTGAAAGGGAACGCCTACTCCAACACCAGCCTGCCGATCGGCGAGGGGCAGATGATCAGCCAGCCGCTCACTGTTGCCCGGATGCTGCAACTGCTCCGGCTCGAGGGCGGCGAGCGGGTGCTGGAAGTCGGCACGGGCAGCGGTTTCCAGGCAGCGCTGCTGGCCAGGCTGTGCGAACAGGTTTTCACAGTGGAGCGGATCGAGAACCTGGGCCGTCGGGCGCGCCGGGTACTGGACAGCCTGGGGATCTACAATGTGAACGTGCGGATCGGCGACGGGACGATGGGCTGGAGCCGTTACCAGCCGTACGACGCTATCGTTGTCGCCGCGGCGGGTCCCGCGCCTCCGCCGGTGCTGCTGGCTCAGCTCGCGCCCGGCGGACGGCTGGTGATGCCCGAGGGCGACAGTAACGTGGCGACGATGGTGCTGGTGGAAAAGAGCGGGGACGGCTACCGGAAAATCAGCGGTGAGGATTGCCGGTTTGTCCCCCTGATCGGAAAGGAAGCCTGGAGCGATGAGTCATCGGCAGCAAACGGCGGCTGACGGACAGCCGGCCCGCAAAGGCCCGGTCCGCCGCCTGTACGACTGGGTCCTGCACTGGGCCGACACCCCCTACGGTTCTCCGGCGCTGTTTATCAACTCGTTCGCCGAAAGCTCGTTTTTCCCGATCCCGCCGGACCCGCTGCTGATCGCCCTGTGTATCGGCCGTCCCTCGCGCGCGTTCCGTTTCGCGCTGTGGTGCAGCGTGGCCAGTGTGCTGGGAGGCGTGGCCGGCTATCTGATCGGCTGGGGAATCTGGGAGGCGGTCGGCCAGTATTTCTTCCGCTGGGTGCCCAGTTTCACCCCCGGAACGTTCGAGTATATCCGCGTCCTGTACGATAAGTGGGATTTCTGGGTTGTATTCACCGCCGGGTTTACGCCGATACCCTACAAGCTGATCACGATCGGCGCAGGGGTGTTCGCTGTCAATTTCCCTGTCTTCGTGGCGGCCAGCGTACTAAGCCGTTCGGCGCGCTTTTTCCTGGTCGCCTGGCTGATCCGGCGCTACGGCCTGTCGATCACCGCCTTTATCGACCGCTATTTCAACCTGGCGACAATCATTTTTGTTCTCCTGCTGGCAGGCGGGTTCATGCTGTTCAAGTACGTGCTCCACTGAACACGTGCGCCTGCGGGGGAATAAGGTTCAGGGGTCTTGCCAAAACCGCTCTAGAATTGTATTTTAACGGTCCGTTGCGATCAACCAGGCGGGGCGTAGCGCAGCCCGGTTAGCGCGCATGCTTCGGGAGCATGAGGTCGCCGGTTCGAATCCGGCCGCCCCGACCAGTAATGACAAGGACTTGCTCACATGCACGGTACAAAAAGCATGTGGGCATTTCCTTTTTTGTGCCTATTTGTACCAACTCAAGCTCCCCGGCGGATCGCCGGTATCAAGTCTAAAAGCCCGCCGTGCGCCCGTAAGTCCTGGGTCGCGTAGCGGTCAGTCGTGTCCCTGTCCTCATGATCGAGCAGCACCCGGATAACGTCAAGGGGAACTCCTTTTTGATTCAACCAGGAGGCTGTGACGTGCCGCAGATCGTGAAACCTAAACTTTGATCCGTCCACGTCCAGGCCCGTGACCTGCCCTTCGCAAACGAGTCCTATTCTAAGCCGCCATTACCCGAAACTGCCTCCCGCTGCTGCTCTGGCGTTTCGAGGCGGGGAGGGCCAAGGAAAGGCAGTAAGAGAATACTTGGCAGAAACAAAAAAGCCACCCGGAGGCGGCTAGTAAGTCAGAATTAAATGAATTTTAAAGGCCCAGGATTGCTTTTAAAGCCTGATTCACTTGTGTCATTATCGGGCAATTTCCCTTTGCTTTATGGATTTCCCTGTCGTCAAGAGTTACAATTTTATCTGTCATGATAACTGAGTCACGTGACAATTCCATTTTTCGTCCTGCGGGTGATTTTTTGTTCACGCGCACTCTTGAAGGTCCAGTTCTATATAAATTAGTAGTGATCTGGACAACTACCCACTGATTGAATCCAGTACTGACAGTTTCATCTTGAACAATTAAAGCCGGTCGAAGAACTACTTGTGATAGGTCAGAATAGGGGAAATTAACTAGAACTACATCCCCTCGTCTATAGGCTGTCATACTCTTCCATCCCAGGGACTAGCCAGTCTTCTTCAAGTGCGGCTAGTTTTTTCCGCGTTTCGAGAGTTTGCTGCCTACTCCAGCCGAGGTCACTGGGGCGCCTTCTCCCTGAATTATTAAAACTGAAGGTGCCTAAATCTCGATAATCATAAGCGACAATTACTCTAACCCGCGGGCCGAAAAATCTTACATGTCGAGTAACGAATGTCTCACTGCTTGCTGTCGATGTTCTTTCAAGAACCTGAGGCATGACTTATTCCTCTTTGCTGATTATTCCGAGATCAACTATTTTCTTAATATTTTCCTCGGTCATCCGGGCAAATCTAAGATAATGTGGTATTGTCAAATAAACTCTTGTCAAAGGAGCTGCTTCTTTTAAAGGATTGTCATAATTTCTCCTGCAGAAAGTGAGAATCACTTCTTCGCCAGTTATCCTACTCTCTACATAATCGGCAGAAACCGTCTGAAGATCAGGGTTTTTTACCACCTTAGGTAAAAGATTCCCAGACTGTTCTTTTTTCTTTTTATCGGTCACATTGGCCCCTTTCCAAGTATCATACACCTACCAGAGACGTATGTTATTATTTTAAAATAGTCCAGTCAATACGATTTTGCAATCCGCATGCCGAAAATTTCCTTTCAATGTATTTTAAATCGATTTTCTTTCGATGTCTAGCCTTATGGCTGGCTGTCTTGCTACCTTCCCGTGCCAAATTGTACTATAAATTTCTCTCGAATCACAGAATACATGCCATTGGCATGTATTCTAACGGCTTTTTAAGTGTGCCTATTTGTGCCATAAACCGCCTGAAAACACCCTAAATTACGGCAATTTGGCGTGGTGGGAGATAAGCTGGTATTGCGGGATAGGCGCGTCATTAAAGGGTTTGGCAAATCGAGTCTTTTTCATGCTCTGTACTTCGGGAGCATGAGGTCGCCGGTTCGAATCCGGCCGCCCCGACCAGTATCGGCCCCGGTATCCTGTGATACCGGGCCTTTTTTATGCCGGCTAGCGGACTCTTTCCTTGTTGAGATGGAGAAACAGCGTTAACCTTGGTGCAGAGTGAATAAACCCGCCAATCAGCTACGGGGGATAAAATGCGGCTACGATTCATGCTGGCACTCGCTTTGTTTACCGGACTGGCCTGCGCCAAAGCCGAACTGCGGCTGGAGCACGGCTGGAACCTGCTGAACCCCGAGGTGTCGCCGGATGGCGGCACGGTTGCGTTCGAGCTGTACAACGGGATCTGGACCGTCCCGATCGGGGGCGGCGGAGAAGCAGTTCAGTTGACCGCCGGCAAGCAGGCCGACAGCGGGCCGAGGTGGGTACCCGGGATGGAACGCACTATCAGCTACAGCTCCCTCCGCGAGGGCGCGAGGGGACTCTATTATCACAACCTCGACACCGGCGCCGAGCAGCCGGTGCCCCACATGCAGCGGGATTTCGGGAGCTACGACTGGCTGCCCGACGGAAAATCGCTGGTGCTTGCCGCCGGCAGGCAGCTCCTGCATCTCGACCTGGGCTCCGGGAAGACGGCGGTCGTGGTGGATTCTGCCGTTGGCCGGGTCTCCTCGGTGGACTGTTCTCCTGACGGGCGGCGAATAGTGTACACGACCAATCGCCGCGTGGGATACCAGGAAAGCCTGGACGAGATGCACTGTGTCAGCTTGGATGGAGAGCGCTCGGTTAACCTTACCGGTCATGGGGTGGAGCATTACTCGCCTGTCTGGTCACCGGAAGGGGACAAGGTGGCTTTTGTAAATTACGATGCGGGCACGGAAGATATCTACCTCATCCAGTTCGACCCGGAAACCTGGGAGTTCGGCGAGCCGCAGCGGCTGACAGACGACCCGGCCGAGGAATCCGGCCCGGTCTGGATCAGCGAAAACGAGCTGCTGATCAACTGTAACAGGCCCGGCCGCGCCGCGCTGTACCGGGCCGACGCCGCCAGCGGCCGGTTGACCGAGATTCCGGTTACTTCGCTGGATTTTTCCGGCCCGACCGGCTATCTGTCACTCACGGTGACCGACAGGGCGAGCGGAGAAACCGTAGCTGCCAGGGTCCATCTGGCAACAGCCGATGGCCGGGCGTATTACCCGGCCCACAGCTATCCGCGGCAGAATACAATGGGCGACAGGAGCGATTTTTTCCACACAACCGGCAGCTTCACCATGGAACTGCCGGTGGGAGAGATAGCGCTGGACGTTGTCCGCGGGTTCGAGTACGAGGCTGAATCCCGCAGCGTGATTATCCCCGCCGGCGGGACCGTGGAACTGGAAGTGGTGCTCGAGCGGTGGGTGGACATGGGCGGGCAGGGCTGGTACAGCGCGGACAACCATTTCCACGCCAACTACGGCGGCCCGTTCCTGATGAAACCCGAGGACGTGATGCTGATGCTGCGAGCCGAGGACCTGAATATCGGTAACATGGTGGCGGGCAACGCCTCGGCCGGGCGGATCTACGACCTGGAATATTTCAGCGGCGGGATGCACCCGCTCAGCTCGGACAGATACCTTCTGCGCTGGGGCGAGGAGTACCGCAGCACCGCCTACGGCCACATGGTGCTGATGAACCTCGAAGAGTTTATTTACCCGCAGATGACCGGTTTTACCCTCTCGGACTATCCGGAGGACTACCCCCCGAACCTGGACGCGATCACGGCGGCGCACAAGCAGGGCGGAACCGCGCACTACACCCACCCCCGCAGCCAGGAGCCCCCCAAGTGGGGTGATTACGACGCTTTCGAGTTGCCGGTCGACCTGGCCCTGGGGGGTCTGGATGCGATGGATATCGCCTGCCTCTGGTCTTCGGAATTACTGAGTTCCAAGCTCTACTACCGTTTGCTGAACTGCGGGTTCAAGATGGCGGTCTCGGCCGGAACCGATGTCTTCACCAGCCGGGTGAACCCGGCCCCGGGCGCGGACCGGGTCTATGCCCACGCCGGCAGTCCGCTGGATTACGCCGCCTGGATCGAGGCTTTCCGCGGCGGCCGTACTTTTGTCACCAACGGGCCGATGATGTGGTTTACGGTCAACGGTGAAGAGCCCGGAAGTTCGCTCGACCTCGAATCGAATGGAGCGACAGTCACCGTTGAGGTGACCGCCCGCTCCGTGGCCCCGATCGACTCGCTGGAGATTATCGTCAACGGAGAGGCGGTCCGCAAGGTGGAGGCCGTCGGCGATGGCAGGGAAGTGTCGCTGAGTGTCGAACTGCCGCTGACGGAAAGCTGCTGGATCGCCGCGCGAGCGCTCGGCCCCGGCCACCGCCTGGTGCTGGACACGCACCTGTTCGCCCACACCTCGCCTGTCTACGTCTACCTTGACTCCGAGCCGATCAGTTCGGCCGGGGACGCGGAATATTTCATCTGGTGGATCGACGAGGTGCTGAAGCGGGTGGATGCGCGGGACAGGTGGACCGCGGATGAGCACAAGTGGCGGATTCACGAGCTGTTCCGCCTGGCCCGTCAATACTATGAGCGGATGGCGGGCAACTAGCAAGCCAGGCAAAGGCGCAGCAGGACAAGAGGGTGGTCCGCCTGACCCGCCGAACCCCGGATAAATCGAGCCGGGGGCGGACGTGACAGCAGATTATTTCTTGTCCCAGATCTTGATATCGTCGAACAGGCCGGTATCATCGAACGAGCCGACACCGATTTTGCCGCTGCCGAACCGGTCATTCGTCGCACTCATCACCGGGGTGCTCATGTCGTCGAAATATACCTCGACCGTACCCTCCTCCACATCCCTGACCAGCCGCACGTGATGCCACTCGTCGTCCCAGTCCGTGCCATCGCTGCGGTTCGAGGCAATCGACAGCCTCGGCGCTCCATCGACGATAAAGACAGAATTCGCATGGGGGTCCGCGGTTTTACCCAGGTGGACGTAGTAGAAATGGGACGGGTCCTGATAGCCGAAAAACAGGCAGATGTCCCGGTGGTAATAGTCCTCGATTGTCGACCTGATTTTCAGCTCCATGACGAAGCTGCCGATTTCCAGGTCCTTCAGGAGGTTAATATTGAACGGGGAGCGGACATCAGGCTCGTACTTGCTTTCACCGAAGAGGGCCAGCACTTTTCCCCGCACCGGATCGTCTTCGATCCTCCAAGCCGCTGCATCGGTCGCCCGCCAGCGTTCCAGGCCGCCGTCCTCGAAATCGGCCGCGAACCTCAGTTTGCCCATAATCGAGGTATCTGCCGCCCGTAAGGGCGGACACGCAATTACAGTAAAGCTCAAGGCGAGTAAGAGCATCGATCTGGTCATTCCGAAACGCTCCACTGTTGACGGGTTGGCTGGCCGGGCTGCAAATTCCGCTATGGACAAGTACCATCGGATTCATTGATCGAATCCAGGAACCAGCCATACTGATTGCAGCCGAAAGTAACACGGACGTACCGGTTGGGCTTGTCCTTGTAAATGTGGCAGTTCCAGCGCACGACGATATTCAGTCCGCCGTGGGCGCTGTAGAGCCGGGAAAAATCGGAGTGGTTTTCAAACACCAGGCTGCTGGTTGAATCACTGTTGACAATTTCAAATCTTACCGGCGAGCCGACATTTCCCGGAGCGCCGTCGGCAACCAGCGCTCTTCTGGTTTTGTATTCCGCACATCCGCAAGCGACCAGGGCAAACAAAAACAAAAAAGCAGTCATCTTATTCATTTGCAAGCCTTTAAGATTAGGTATGACTTGTGGTTAAACTAATATAATTAAAAACCGCGCAATAAAAAAGCCGTCCGGCAAGGACGGCTCCCGGACCGGAAAAAGCCCCAATCTGGAGTAAGAAAATTCAATCAGGCTCACACAAGCCGGGTTAAGTGCACCTCAAACAGCCTCAGCCATGACTTTTTCCTCGGCTGGCCGCTCAGCCGTTCTGCCATCCAGGTAGCCCTCGAGCAAGGTGAAGGCAATCGCTTCCGAATAGGCGTACACGCGGCGCAGAAAATCGGCCAGGTCCAGATGGGCGTCCCGGCTGGCAACCGACTTACCGTTCCCCTCCTTGGAAAGCTCGAAACGCAGCGCTCTATAGTCCCTGAGCTGCTTGACTACCAGCGGTTTAGCGCGGACTATCTCCCTGGCCAACTTTGCGTTATCCTCGGAAAAAGCCCTGATTGCCTTGGACAGATTATCCCTGATCGTCTTATTATATTCCAGCAACTTATCATGTTCTTCCGCTGTAAAAACAACATCCTCCTCCACTTTACTGCGAAGCAGCATTGTAAAATCCTTCCTGACTATTTTACCGATGTGTTTCAGGTCGGAGTTGATATCCATATACTGGGAGGATAATTCGGATTGCTGTTGATTCAAATTGCGCCGGGACATTTCGATCAGATACTGCTCCAGCTCCTTGCCCAGATATTTTACTTCCGCCTCCCTGGCCAACATAAGTTCCGCTGTTTTCGGGTCGCTGCTCTTAAAACTCGGAATGACATCTTTGATTATTCCCTCGACCAACCCCGCCATGTCAATTATTTCATTGCGCGCCTGTTCGAGGGCCATCGACGGAACCGTCAGCAGATCCCTGTCGATAAATTTAGTCTTGAACTCCACAGCCAGACCAGTCGTGGCATCGACCACAATTTCCTTGTCCGGTAAAATCATTTTGACGAACCGGGCGAACAACGAACCGAACGGAAGAAAGATTAGCGTATTGGCGACATTGAAAATACTATGCGCGTTGGCGATCTGGCGCGGTGTCTCGGCCGCCAGCTTTTCCGTACCGGCAAGCCCCTCGGCTACGGGAGATACGATCATGACGAGGTCCGCCAGCCGGTCGATAAATCCCACCCACAGCAGCACGCCGAAAACATTGAACAAAATGTGGATAACACTGGCCCTCAAAGCGTTAAGCGGTTTTCCGATCGAAGCCAGCAGTGCCGTTACACAGGTGCCGATATTGGCTCCGAAAATGATGGCAATGCCGCCGGTCAAGGTGATCAGTCCCTGGCTCGCCATCGCGATCACCACTCCGGTTGTCGCGGCCGAGGACTGGACCAGTCCGGTGAATGCCGCCCCGACCAGTATGCCCAGCACGGGTATCTCCATGCGGGTCATCAAATTTATAAACGGGCTGTAAGTCCTCAGCGGCTTCATTGCATCGCTCATCAGGCTCATCCCGAAAAACACCAGGCCCAGGCCCATGATCATCGCCCCGTATTGCTTTACCTGATCCTTGCGGGAGATAAAGAGCATCGCAAAACCGCCTGCAACCATCAGCAGCGCCAGCTTGGTCACCTTGAAAGCGATAAGCTGGGCGGTAAACGTACTGCCGATATTTGCGCCGAAAATAATCCCCACGGCCTGCGATAAGGAGAGTACGCCCGCGCTGATAAAGCCCACTACCAGCACGGTGGTCACGGAGGATGACTGAATTACGGCGGTGACTATTGCGCCGGTGATGGCGCCGATAATGCGGTTGGAAGTCAGCCTTTTCAGAATATCCTTAAGATGGTCGGCGGCCATCGCCTTGAGCCCATCCGCCATCTGCTCCATGCCGAAAAGGAACAGGGCCAGCCCGCCAAGCAGCCCCATGATCATCGTCCACGGATCGAGAGCGCCCGCGGCCGAGGAGTCTCCGCCGCTGGCCAGTGCCGATCTCCCGACAGTTGACAGCATCACAAGCGCGAAAGTAATCACAACGATTTTACACATACGATGCCGTTCTCGGTTCAGGCTGGTGCGGATGAAGGATGCCATCTTCATATTCCTTCCGGAGCAGGTGGTTAGGTTCTCGACAAACTTTGCCGTACCTGCCTTTCTCCGCAGAGAGTCCGAAGCATGACCTTGGGTTGCAGGGACGAGCTGAATCAGCAGTCTGTGGCTATTCTTGTATCGCGGTATTAATCAATCCTATCACGAGCACTAATCTAACACAAAAAAATTTTATATTCCCCCGCGCAGGACAACAAGGGTAAAGGAGGTCTTTCACGCATGACAGGCGAATGACCGTCCGGCTTTCAAAACGTGAATGCAAATAAAGATTGAAAAAAGCCGGAGATTATGATAGAACTAAAAACGAACAAAATTATGAGTTGCCAGTAAATTTAAATAAAAGGTTGGAATCCGTTTGGAATTTTTCATCAAAGCCCGCGAGGAATAATTGAGCGTCAAGAAAAGGGCCGCTGACTCCGCGGATCTGAGCAGTTTGCGGGAAAAATGTGATGATCTCCGGAGCCTCTTACGGGAATCGCTCGATGCTACTATCAGACTGTCCCGGAACAACCATGCCATCCTCGCGCTGACAGGCATGCCGATCCTGTACCTGGATTCGGACCTGCGCATCAACGCCTACACCAGTAATTTTCTCCATCTCACAACGCGAGTCGCCGAATTCTCGCAGGGCAAAAAGCATCTCAGCGAATTCCTGACTCCGGACGGATTCGAGGAGGTCCAGGCTTATCTGGCCCGGCATCGGGCCCTGGAGACCCTGGATTATGACCGCGGCGGGAAATGGAGGATGGTTTACTCAGGGTTTGACACAGCCGATGAGATCGGCTCTTTCTGGCAGGTTGGCGGAAAATGCTCCGGGCAGTACTGGACCAGCGGGGAAAGAGACGGCAAACGAATCATCGTGCACACTCCCCACCCGGAGGACAACAATGACTGCTACCTGATGAGCCGTGAGGAGTACGGCGGCGCCCGGGAAGATATCCGGGTAAGATACAGGTTTCGCACACCCGATGATGCCGCGATGATCAGGGACTTGTCGCTGGTTATCAACGGCACCGCCGTTGATGAGCATTTCCTGTGCGACACCGTTGGTTACACCGTGCTGAGCGGATCGGTCGAGAATACGATCGGGGGTATTCAAAGCAGGGCCGCGTACATGACCACCGTCCGGGAGAGCCTGGACCCCGCAACCGACTACGAGGTGGATATGGAGCGCATCGGCGGGAGGCTTGTCCGGAGGCTGCGCAACCTGAGCACGGGAAAAAAAGCGGACGACCTTGTCGCCATCGATCCCAGGGCCGTGTTCGACGGGCCGGGCCACGTTGGGTTCACCACCTTTTCCGGCGCCATGGAAATCCACGGCATCGAAATATTTACCCGCCCGTCCCGTTTTTCCATCGACCAGTTCCGTCTCCAGTTCGATACCGAGGTGCAGATTGCCATCCCGGAGCTGAAAGAGAGATTGTTCAACCTCAAACTGGAACAGCGTGTTATTATTATCGATCAGATGATGTACATGCTGATGTTCGAGGATGTCACTGAACGCAAACGGGCGGAATCGGCCCTGCTGCAGAGCGAATCCCGCTACCGCACTCTGTTCGATACGTTGTCCCAGGGTATTATCAGCTTCGGCCCGGACGGACGGATAACTTCCTTCAATCCGGCCGCCTTGGAAATTCTCGGCCTGGATTCAGACCAGATGGAACAGGTTGACAACAGCGATGAAGGATGGAACACGATCCGCGAGAGCGGCAAACGCTTTCCAGCCGATCAATTTCCCGTGGCCGTGGCGCTTCGTACCGGAAAGCCTGTTTACGCAACGGTGATGGGCGTGTTCAATCCCCGCCAGCAAAAGTTCCGCTGGATCAAGGTCGACGCCGTGCCGCAATACGGAGCCGACGGCGAGGTGGCGGAGGTATTTTGCGGCTTCAATGACCTGACAGCCCAGAAAGAAGCCGAGGAGAACCGTCGCAAGCTCACTGAACAGCTGCACCAGTCCCAGAAGATGGAATTGGTCGGGAGGCTGGCCGGTGGCGTGGCCCATGATTTCAACAACCTGCTCACCGCGATAATCGGCAATGCCGACCTGGCCCTGACGACAATCGATCCGGAAGCCTCTGTCTACGAGGACCTCACCGAGATTAAAGCGACAGCCGACAGGGCCGCGGAACTCACACGCCAGTTACTCGCTTTTTCCAGTCGCCAGATTGTCAAGCTGAAAATCGTCAATATCAACGATGTGCTGGAAGATATCGACAAGCTGATGCGGCGTTTGATCGGTGAGCATATCGAACTGACAACTCTGCCCCAGGACGGTCTCTGGCCGGTCAAGATAGATCCGGGGCAATTGGAGCAAGTCCTCACAAATCTCGTTGTCAACGCCCAGGACGCGATGCCTGACGGGGGTAAGCTGACTTTAGAAACGGCAAACGTCACCCTGGACCGCGAATATACGGCAAACCACGCCGGCACAAAGCCCGGCGATTACGTTGTCCTGGCCGTGAGCGATACTGGCACCGGCATGGATGAGAGCACGCTGAAACATATTTTTGAACCGTTCTTCACGACCAAGGAACACGGCAAAGGTACCGGCCTCGGGCTGTCGACCAGTTACGGAATGGTCAAGCAGAACCGCGGTAATATCTGGGCCTACTCGGAAAAAGGCGTGGGCACGACGATCAAAGTTTACCTGCCCAGATCGATGGGCAAAAGCGCGGGCAGGGAGGCGGAGGGCGGAAGGGGAAAATCCCCTCGGGGCACGGAGACAATCCTGGTGGCCGAGGATGAGCCGTCGGTGCGCCAGGTTGTTGCGAGATCGTTGCGGAATACCGGCTATCACGTTCTGGAAGCAGAGGATGGCGTGGACGCGCTCGGAGTGGTTAAAGCTTACAGGGGTGAGATTCACCTGCTGGTTACCGATGTGGTGATGCCCAGAATGGGGGGGCACGACCTGAGCCGGAAACTGGAGGAACAGTATCCCGGGCTGAAAGTGCTCTATATCTCAGGCTACAGCGACAACTCGATCGTACACCACGGGATTCTGGATCAGGGAATCGAGTTTATCCAGAAGCCATTCCAGCCGTCTCAGCTGATAACCAAAATCCGCGAATTACTTGATGCTGATAATCAGTGACCGGCGGCCAGGGAATCGGCCATCCTGTAAGCACGGCGCGCCTGCTCGTTGCGGCCCAGCTCTTCCAGCAGACGGCCCATCAGACTGTAGGTGTCAACTGTCGGCTTGACCCTGTTGGCCACGGACACGAAATCCAGCGCCCGTTCGGGCTGCTGCCTGTCCCGCCAGTAAATCAGGGCCAGGCTCAGGCTGGCCCCATAAAGCTGTTCCACGTTTTCGGTAATTACCCGCTTGTAATGCTCCACCGCCTCATCGCTCCGCCCCGCCTTGAACAGGTCGGCCGCCAGCCGCCCCTCGATTTTACGCGCCTCGGCGTTGTCCGGCAGACGGTTTTTCAGCAGCTCGATCGCCTCCTCAACCCGGCCGCTGGCATACAGCACGCTTTCCAGGGCCAGAATTATTTCGGTCCGGTCGGGCCGGAAAGTCAATGTCCGGCGGTATAGCTCTTCGGCGTCGTCAAGCCTGTCCTGCTCCTGGTACATTTCGCCCAGGATGAGAATGCTGTTGAAATCGATCGGGTTCAGTTCCAGGCCACGTTCGTAGTTGCGCAGCGACGCCGCCAGGTTGTCCAGATTGCGGTAGCACCAGCCCAGGTTAAAATAGGCATAGGCATAGGTGATGTCGCACTCAACAGCCTTCAGCAGCACTTTTCTGGCCGAGGAGAAACGATGGGCCTGGTTCAGTCTGGCGCCCAGCAGGTTGTAATGGAACGCATCCTCGGGTCTCAGCGGTGACGGGAACTCGCCGAGCAGGCTGTCCACCTCGGCCAGGCTCTCCGCCTGGCCGAGCTCTTTGCCCAGCTCCTGAAATTCGTTGTAGCGGAAGAAGCGCTCGTGGTACAGGTAATAGTTCCAGGCCAGCCCCAACCCGATTGCCGCCAGGGCGATCTCCCTCCTGCGCGCCAGCGGGAGCCGCAGCTGGACCGGGCCGCTGCCGAAAGCGAAGACGGCGAACACGATCGATGGCGCGATCAGGTAGGTCCATTCCCCGCCGGTCAATAAATAGACCAGCGATGACAGGGCGAGGAAGCCGGCGGCCAGCGGTGGGCGGAAGAACAATACGCCGATCACGAACGGCGCCATGCTGATCGCCTCGGCCGGCCGGCCCGTGAGAGCGAAATGGACCAGCGCGAGTACCAGCAGGAAGCCGGTCAAGGCTACGTGCACTCCCCACTTGCGCCAGGAGCCCCTGCTGCTGTCGCTAGCGGCGGCCACGGTCCAGGGAGTCACCTGCGGCCCGTCCACCGCGATTCCCCAGACCAGCAGGGCTATCATCACGAAATGCCAGATTTCGTTGGGACTGAACGGCAGCCAGACCGCCAGGTTGCCCAGCTTGAAATGGGTCCACATGTGCAGGGGAAACAGCAGCAGGAGCGCCAGCGCCCACCAGCCGCGCGCCGCCCGGTGACGGATCAGCAGGAACACGGCCAGGAAGTCCACCGAGACGCTGATCCAGGCCACGATGCCCACGAACGGGGTTTCGACAAAGAACGGGTTTTTGACCGGGAAAACCCAGACCCACCACTGTGCCGCGGCCGCGGCCGCCTCGATTGCGTAAGCCACGCTGCCCATCAGGAACCCGGCCAGGCCGATCAGGCGGTACAGCCCGATTTTATCCTGGCCCCGCCGGCCCAGCACCCACTCGGCCGTACTCCAGCAGAGATAGAGCGCGAAAATCCAGCCGATACACTCCTGCATCGATGCGTTCCACAGCCGGATAGCCGGGCGCAGGAACAGGTAGGGCAGGGTGTCGCCGCTAAGAAACGTGGTGATAATCCAGTAGATCGTGTTGCCCCTCAGCAGTCCGAAACCGAAGCAGAGGCCGAAAAAGGCGATTGTCACGCCCCGGCCGCGGTAGCGCCACGAGTGCAGGAACATCATCACCAGCAGCAGGCTGCTCGGGATCATCAACAGCAGGTGCATCCCTCTCTCCTCGCTCCATTGTTACCGCCGGCCCTCCGGCGGACGGCATGCCCTAGTTGACGGGCTGATTGCGCCGGGATTCCAACCGGCGGGCCAGTTCGCGGTAGCGGGCTGCGTCCTCGTCCCGGCCCATTTTCTCGTAGGTCAGCGCCAGGTTGCTGTAGGCGGTTACCAGGCCGGTGTTAAGCTCAATCGCCCGCCGGTAGCAACCGGCAGCCCTCTCGTAATCTCCCCGGTTGGTGAGAATCACACCGAGATTGAGCCAGGCCAGCGGGTTGAACGGGTCCTTTTCCAGGCTCAGGCGGTAGAGCCGCTCCGCTTCGCCCACATCGCCGCGGCGGAGTTCCAGATTGCCGAGATTGAAAACGGCCGCCCCGTAGTCCGGGCTGACGCTGATCGCCCGCCGGAAGTAGTCCTCGGCGGAACTCATATCCGCGGCCCGGTAGCGGATCAGCCCCAGGTTCAACATCGCCTGCGGGCTGGCCGGGTTAATCTCCAGAACGGTGCGGAAATATCGTTCGGCCTGGGATTCCAGGCCCAGGCCGCTGGCGACCACACCGAGCTGAAACCAGCTTTGAGTGTGCTCGGGGATAATCCTGGTCACCTGGCTGTACCAGCGACGGGCCGATTCCAGATCGCCGATGGCGGAGTAATAATCTCCGAGCTGGTAGCGGACGATAAAGTCGTCGGGGTCCTGACGGGCCAGCGATATCAGCGAGTCAGCGTCGGGCGGCCGGGGGTCGGCGAAATGGCGGATATAGTCGTCTCCCGGGTTTTTGGCCAGCGCGCGGCGGTAGAGGTTGATCGCGGCGGTCGGTTCCTGGAAGACCCAGGCGGCGAACTTCCCCTCGTAGAAATCGATCCGCGGTTCGTACCAGTAGCCGATCCGCTCGGCCAGAGCGTCCAGGCTGTCGTCCGGGGCATCGCCACTGTTCCATACCGTGTAATCCGTGATCGGTTCCAGGTTATCTATCATCCAGCGGTAAGTTTCCATCGGCACGGTGGGCGCCATCGTGCGGCTGAACTCGATAACCGGGCGGCTGTCGGTGTTCAGCGGGGCGTCGGCCGTGAGCGCCTGCATCTTCTCAGGGCCCATCATGAACAGCGAGGCCAGCGAGAGCGGGTGGTCGAGGAACACCTCGCGAAGGTCGGCCTTCACTTTTGGCCGGGCCAGCAGGCTCCGCCAGCGGGGGTAGTCGATCACGGTCTGCCCGCTGGTGCCCAGCAGGATAACGTTGGCCGGGTTGCACCACCACAGGCTGGTCTGGGGGAACACGTCCACGAAACTGCGCAGCAGGCTCTTGAACTCGATCAGGGTCAACCCGTTGGTGGGCAGCCAGGCGCAGATAGTTCCGTCCGGCTTGAGCGCCCGGCGGCAGAGTTTGTAGAAATCGTGCGTGTACAGCATCGGACTCAGCTTGGGGTGAATCGCGTTGAAACTGATTATGTCGTACTCTTCCCGGCTGGTCAGGATCAGGTTGCGCCCGTCGTTGAAGACGATCTTCACGTCCGGGCTGTCGAGTACGCCGTGGTTTTCGGGCAGAAAATACGCCGCTGTCGAGGCTTCCTCGGGTACGAGTTCCACGCACTCTATCCGTTCAAGGTCGTAGCGGGTGGCCGTGTAGAGCGTACTGCCGAAGCCGAATCCCACCACCAGCACGCTCCGCGGGTCTTCGTGGAACAGAATCGGCAGGTGAGAGAGCAGTTTATGGATCACGATATCGTCGAAACCGGTGTAGGCCGTGCTCTCGCCGTTGATATTCAGCTCCCGGCTCCCGTCGATGTTACGCAGCACGGCCACGCTGGCCTCGGTGGTCTCGTTGACATAGATGATTTCCTTGCCCGCGTTGTGCAGACTGAACCGCACTATCGGCCCCAGCGAACCCGAAACCACCACCCAGACCATCACCGCCACCAGCGCTGCTGGTCCCGCCAGCGCGATCCGACGCTGCAGCGCATCCTTACCGGTTTCCAGGCGCACGGCCCAGAACGCCAGGCCGGAGTTGATCAGGGAGACAGCCACGATCGAGCCGCTGATGCCGAACAGGGGCAGCAGCAGGACGCCGGCGGCCAGCGAACCGAGAATTGTCCCGACCGTGTTGGCCGCGTAAAGGGTCCCGACTCCACGGCCCAGCATCTTGGGGCTGGAGATAAACAGCCGGTTGACCACCGGGAACGCGGCGCCCATCGCCAGTGTGGGCACTCCCAGCACCAGCAGGCAGAGCACGAACTTGACCAGCGTGACCTGGTTCCAGCTTGTGGCCCCCAGCCAGAGATTGAGCAGTTGGTAGATATCGTTGAGCCGGCCGATCAGCGGCAGGCTGGCCAGCCCCGCTACCGCCATCACCCATTGCAGCGTGCCGAAAACGAGGAACAGCCTGCGGAAGCGGTCGACCAGGGGAGTGACAATCAGCGAGCCGAGCGCGATCCCGGCCAGGAAACAGGTGAGGATGATCGTGAACGCGTGGACCGAAAGGCCGACGAAATAGATCAGCGCGCGGGTCCAGAGGACCTCGAACGCCAGCGCCGCGAACCCGCTGATTGCGAACATCAGCGGCACGACTCTCATCCTGCCCGCGGTGTACGGCCCGCCGGCGGGTTTCACGCTCACGGTTTCGACCGGGTCAGCGGGGGCCGTGCCGGCCAGGAGAACCGCCACCGCCAGCACCGCGGCGATCAGGTTGCCGCAGGCGGCGATCAGCACGCTGGTTGTTTCGCCGAAAAGCATGATCAGCCAGAAACCGGTGGCCAGCACGCCGGCCACCGCGCCGGCTGTGTTCAGTCCGTAGAGCGTCCCGATCCTGGCTCCCAGTTCACCGCTGGAGCGCACGAGGTAGCGGCCGATCACCGGCAGGGTGCCGCCCATCAGCGCGGTGGGCACCAGCATGATTGCCGCCGAAAGCAGGAAACGGACCAGGAACAGCAGAACGCCTTCGCCCAGTCCCATCCCGTGCAGACCCACGTAGACGCTGTCGAGCACAGGCAGAAGGCCCAGGCTGATCGCCGCTCCGCTGGCCGCGATCCCCAGCTCGATCAGGATGTAGGTCCTCAGCAGTTTCTCCGAACGGTCCGCCCACCGTCCGAACAGCCAGCTTCCCAGGGCCAGTCCGCCCATGAACACCGCCACGACCGTGCTGACCGCGTGCACGGTGTTGCCGAACACGAGCGTCAGCTTGCGCATCCACAGCACCTCGAACGCCAGGCCGCTGGCGCCGGAGAACAGGAAGCAGACGTAGAGCAGAAGATTGAATCGCTGACGGTTCATTTTCGAGTCCGGCGGGCGGGCCGCGCTGGTTGAAACAAATGCTTAAAACAGTATTCAGAAAGGGAGTTAACGGCTGGAAAGTAACAGAATCGGAGACAAATAACAAAATAATTTGCAGGTTCGCAAGCGGAGATTTATCTATGAACAGGGGTGCCGGCGGCGGATTTATTGTATTCCAATAGTGAATGCTTTAATATTCAGGTAGTCCGCTCATCCAATCCTGATAGAAATTGACAGAACAGGTGCAGGGTGAATAGAGCGGACAGGATTATCGCGTTCGGGTAATTCGACGCACTTTCCCCGGCGACTTGACCGGACGCCAATTTAACCGGGCGGCAGACCTGCTTTGGCTAATTTCCGCAGCAATCCAAAAGAAGATCCTGTAGAATCCAGTTCCACGGCCGTTAACCGGATCGATAATGGCGGCAGGGCTGAAGAGAGCAGCCAGGACGGCGTCAACCTCGTGGAACTGGCCAAGGATATCTACACGATCCGTTCCACGATCCACAACCCGGAACTGATCCTCAACGAGAAATGGCAGATAATCGGGTACTCGAACTCTTTCCTGCTGCTGACAGAAGGCGTTATCAATCTCGCCCAGCGCCGTGCCTCACTCAACGAATTCCTGACCGGCGAGGATTTCGAGAAGATCATGGAATACCAGCGGACAGTCGATCGCCTGGAACACCTGCCCTACGATCAGGGACGGGGGTGGGAAGTTCGCTACGAGGGCCCGGAGAGCAGCGACCGGATCGGCGAAACCTGGCTGTGTTCAGCCGGGGAAGACGAGAACCTCTGGGATATCGCGGTCAAAAGAGGACGGAGGCGTCTGCGCCACCGCGCGAGGCTGGCCGACCTTCGCGACTGTTATGCAATGTACCACCAGGGTTTCGGCAGCGCTGAAGAGGATATCCGGCTCGAGTTCACGGCCAGGACCTCGCGCCGTAAAAAGCATATTATGGATGTTTCGGCGATTATTTCCGGTTCTCCCGGGCGTGTCTCGAATTTTCCGGATATTTCGGGATACACGATCTGCACCGGCTCATACTCGAACAGGGTGAGCAGGATGCAGCGGGCGGGTGTGGATATCGTCTCCAGGCCGGAGCCGCTCAGGCCCCGAACCGATTACAACATCCGGATCGAGCGGACGGGAGGCAGGCTGACACGCTGGATGACGGACCTGTCGAGTAAGACGGAAAGCGAACCGCTGATGATGATCGATCCGCATGCGGTGTACGACGTCAACAATTGCGTCGGGTTCACGACCTATTCCGGGGACCTGGATATATATGATATCAAAGTGTTTACGCGTAAGAGTATGTTCAGCCTGGAACAGTTCAAGCTGACGTTCGACCTGGACGTCCACCTGCGCGATCCCGGACTCGCCGGTCGTGTGTTCAAGATCAAGATCGGCCGCGACGTGCGGGCCAATAAATCCCTGACCCGGCTGATGTTCGAGGATATAACCGAGCGGATGAGGATCGAGAACGAGTTGAAACAGAGCCGACAGCAGCTTCGCGAACTGGCCCTTCACCTGCAAATGATCCGCGAGCAGGAGCGCAGGGTGATCGCACGGGAAATCCACGACGAACTGGGCCAGGCCCTGACCGCGCTCCAGCTCGACCTCTACGGCCTGAAAAAGCGCTTTCCCGGCGAACGGGATGACCTCAAGGAAAAGGCGGACTCGATGTTGCGCCTGATCGATGTCACCAACCGCTCGGTCCAGCGGATCTCGACCCATCTTCGTCCGGCCCTGCTCGATGACCTCGGACTCACGGCGGCTATCGAGTGGCAGATCGAGGAATTTTCCGGCAGGACAGGAATTACCTGCGAACTCAATCTGGAGGCGGAGGACAGTTCGCTGGACGAAGAACTGTCCACGGCCATCTTCCGCATATTGCAGGAAACACTGACCAATATCACCCGGCACGCAGAGGCTACGAAAGCGTGGGTCAGTCTGGTGCGCGAGGACGGGACCCTGATACTGGAGGTGCGCGACAACGGGAAAGGCATTACCCGCGGCCAGGTGGAGCACGCCAGGTCTTTCGGGGTGATCGGGATGCGCGAACGGCTTTATCCCTGGGGCGGCGAAGTGGATATCTGCGGTGAGAAAAATAAAGGTACGATGGTTAAAGTACGTATCAAGCTGCCGGAGGAAAACAAGTGCGATGATCAGGATTCTGATAGCTGACGACCACCCGATTGTCCGCAAGGGACTGCGGGAAATTCTGACCGAAACCAAGGACGTATTCGATGTGCACGAGGCGGAAAACGGCCCGGATGTGCTCGACCGTCTCGATGGCGGTAAATACGACGTGCTGGTGCTTGATATATCGATGCCGGGGCTGAGCGGGCTCGATGTTCTCAAGCAGGTCAAGAAACGAAATAAATCTATCCCCGTCCTCATCCTGAGCCGTCACCCGGAGCAGCAGTACGCAGTCCGCTCTATCCGCGCCGGTGCCGATGGTTACCTGACAAAGGAAAGCGCACCGCAGGAATTGTCGAACGCGATACAAAAAGTCGCGCGCGGAGGGAAGTATGTCAGCTCGTCAATGGCCGACCAGCTGGTCGATTATCTTAAAGATGACAGCAGCAAACGGCCCCACGAAAAACTCTCGGACAGGGAATTCCAGGTCATGCAGATGATCGCCACGGGAAAGACCGTGGGCGAGATCGCCGGTGAAATGTCATTAAGTGTAAATACTATAAGCACATACAGGATGCGTGTCCTTGAAAAAATGAATCTGGAAAATAACGCGCAGATAATGTACTACGCCATGAAAGAGGGCCTGATCAACTGAATTCTTCATCGCCGCAACAGGCAAATCCACGTCCCCGCCGTCCATGTAGTGAAAAAGGCTACAAGCATATCGGACAACCTACCCGCTCAAAATAGTATTTACACGATATATTTTTTCCGAACAATGTGTTACATCATAAAATGAGCGTACCGGTTTACCATAAACCGGAATCGCGGTATTCTACCGTTCAATGGGGGGGTTGGCACATAAGACAAACATCGTGAGCCTCATATAACTTGTTCTTACCACTGAGCTTACCGAGCAGTAATACTCCGTTTTCCGTTCGAAGGATCTGACCGGTGCAGTGTGTTGCAAAGCGAGGGCCATGGCAGGCCGCCGTTTTGAGCGTGTTATTTATGTGTGTTATTATCGATCCGGCAGAATTATAATCAGTTGCGACGGATAACTTCCGGGCGGGCACCGATGAAAGTTCTAATTGCCGATGATTCTGAAATCATGTGCGAGCACTTGACCGATGCTCTCACCGGTTATTCGGACATCGAAATCGTTGGCCGGGCCGGGGACGGCAGGCAGGCGGTCGAGTCGATCAGAAAGCTCGAGCCAGATGTCGTGATCCTCGATATCAGGATGCAGAACGGCAACGGGATAGAAGTACTGGAGCAGGTTAAGAAAGACAAGCTCCCTCCGGTGGTCATCATGTTCACCAACTATCCGTTTCCACAGTACAGGAAGAAATGCGCCGAGGCAGGCGCGGATTTCTTCTTCGACAAATCGAGTGAATCTCATAAGGTAATTGAAACACTGGAAACTCTTGCAGGAAAATTTAAGCGGCCGGGCGGCAAAGAAACCGGCGCGAAGAAACTTACTGAATAGCTGTTCCGTTTCCGGGTATCGATTCATGCCGTGGGGGAATGGATGCCGGATGGCATGACGCGCAAAGGGAGCGGAAAAGGAAGGAGCCGGCAACAGAAAGGGGGCCTCGGAAGTCGAAGGAGAATTATTTGCGTCAAGGATGATCGGCAATAATTCAACACCGGAAAAATCCTGATTCAAAACGGAAAGGAGGGACATGGAGCAACCGGAAGACCTTGTTTGTCAGGTTCAACCTCTTCACACTTTTGGAGGGTGTATGTCCATTAATAGTAAGGTTTACAGCTTGCGAGCTGCAGTTCTCGGGCTGATGTTGGCGGTGCTGGCCGCCGGCCCTGCTTTCGCCCAGGGATTGAATACGGCGAAAGTCGAGGGTGTTGTCCGGGACACCGACACCGGCCAGCCTCTGGCGGGTGTGCAGATCGTGGTAGAGGGCACGCGGCTCGGCAACGTCACTAACCGTGATGGTTACTACTTTATCTTGAATGTCTCCCCCGGACAGCAGAGCATCACTTTCAGCTATACCGGTTACCAGAAGACAACTGTGTCCAACCAGTTGCTGCTGGCCGGCCAGACCATGACCGTGGATTGCAATCTGAGTTCAACGGTGATCCAGCTGGAAGGTATCGTGATCGAGGGAGAGAGCGAAATCCTGCTGCCGCGTGACAATACCGCGACAAAGCAGCGTATCACCGCCGAGAAACTGGCCGAGGCTCCCGTAACCAGGCTTGAGGACCTGATGGTGCTCGAGGCGGGTGTACAGATCGGCGGCGAGGGCGGTAAGGCCCGCGGTCTTCGCATCCGCGGCGGCCGTCTGGGTGAAGAGGCGATGG